>DATCVX010000354.1:0-2365 GCA_036566705.1 Arthrobacter sp.
GGGCCTGTTCCTGACCATCACGGCCGCCGTGCTGCTGGCCAACTTCCTGGTGGACATCCTCTACGTCCGTCTCGACCCGCGCGTGCGCAGCAACTAGGACTGATCATGACCACTTCCATCGCAAACACCGCTTCCAGCCTGACCGCCGGGACCCTCGCAGATCCGCTCACCGGCAAAACGCCCGACGGCGGTACCGGGCTTCCGTCCGGAGGCACCGTACGCAGGTCCAACCGGAGCCTCCTCCACGGGCTGCTGACCAACAAAAAGGCCATGACCGGCGCCGCCATCCTGTTCGTCTTCATCGCGCTGGCGCTTCTGGCCCCCGTCCTGTACCCGGACAACCCGTCCAAGATCACCGGCATGGCCTCCCAGGAGCCCGACGCCGAATACTGGCTGGGCACCACGGCCAAGGGCCAGGACGTCCTGGCCCTGACCATCCACGGTTCCCGCAGTTCCCTGTTGGTGGGCCTGACCGTGGGATTCGCCTCCACCTTCATCGGCATCCTGGTAGGCCTGGCCTCGGCCTATTTTGGCAAGTTCATCGACGAAGCCCTGTCCCTGACCACCAACGTTTTCCTGCTGCTGCCGGGCCTGCCTCTCCTGGTGATCCTGGCCGCCTTCCTGCCGCCCGGCCTCGGCACCGTCATCCTGGTCCTGGTGGTCACCGGCTGGGCCGGCTCCGCCCGGGTTCTCCGCTCGCAGGCGCTGTCCATCCGGTCCAAGGACTTTGTGGCCGCTGCCGTGGTCACCGGCGAACGGCCGCTCAGGATCATGTTCGGCGAAATCCTGCCGAACATGGCCTCCATCGTGATGGGCACGCTCCTGGCCTGCATCATCTACGGCATCGGCGCCCAGGCCGGCCTGGAGTTCCTGGGCCTGGGCGACGTCAGCACGGTCTCCTGGGGCAACAACCTCTACTGGGCCGGCAACGAAGGCGCGCTGCTGACCGGCAGCTGGTGGGTCTTTGTCCCGTCCGGTGTGTGCATCGCGCTCGTGGCCTTTTCCCTGGCGCTGATCAACTACGCCGTGGACGAGGTCACTAACCCCCGCCTGCGGAAGATCCGTAAGCCGAAGTCCCACAAACCCAAGCCCGTCCCCACCGGAAAGCGAGCAGCGGCATGACCGTCTCCCAGACCTCCCTCGGCTCGCACCAGCCCGTCCTGGAGATCAAGGACCTCACTGTGAAGTACCGCGGCGACACACGGTCCACCACCGCCGTCGACCGCGTGTCCTTCAGCATCGGCGCAGGCGAGATCTTCGGGCTGGCCGGCGAATCCGGCTGCGGCAAATCCACCATCGCGAACGCCATCATGCGGCTGCTGCGCGATCCTGCTGAGATCGCCGGCGGCAGCATCCGTTTCGGCGGCAGGGACGTCCTGGCGCTGGACAAGGAAGAGCTCCGCCGGTTCCGCTGGCAGGACGTGGCCATGGTTTTCCAGTCGGCCATGAACTCCCTCAATCCGGTGATGACCATAGGCGACCAGATCGTCGACATCTTCACCACGCACGCCGGCTACACCCGCAAGGAATCCCTGCGCAGGGCCGCCGAACTGCTGGAACTGGTCCGGATCGATCCCGCCCGGCTGAAGTCCTACCCGCACCAGCTGTCCGGCGGCATGCGCCAGCGCGCGGTCATCGCTATGGCCGTGGCGCTGAAGCCCTCGCTCCTGATCCTCGACGAGCCCACCACCGCCCTGGACGTGGTGGTGCAGCAGGAAATCATGGCCCAGATCAAGGACCTGCAGCACCAGCTGGGTTTCTCCGTCCTCTTCATCACGCACGACATGTCCCTCATGGTGGAACTCTCGCACCGGATGGCGGTGATGTACGGCGGCAGGATCGTGGAAACGGCCAAGTCCACGGACATCCATACCGCCCCGCGCCACCCGTACACGCAGGCGCTGATGGGAGCGTTCCCACCATTGACGGGGCCGCGCGTGCCGCTCACCGGCCTGGCCGACGGCGTGAAGTTCAGCAACATCGCAGACCTGGAGGAAGCAGCCCCCGGGCATTTCGTGGCACCGGTTTCCCAGGCTCAGACTGCCCGGAACCGGCCTGCCCTGGAAGGAGCACGCTCATGAGCAAGCACAACGAAACACCGGCCCGTGAAGTCCCGGCCCTTGAGGTACGGGGCCTGGTCAAGGATTTCCACAGCGGCGGCCTGTTCTCCCGCGCGGCCGTACGGGCCCTCGGCGGAGTGGACCTGAGCGTCGGCAGGGGCGAAATCGTGGCCCTCGTGGGAGAGTCGGGCTCCGGCAAGAGCACCCTCGCCCGATGCATTGCGCGGCTGGAACGGCCCACCTCGGGCCAGATCCTGCTTGACGGCGCCGACGTCCTGAAACGGGACCGGTTCCAGGCATCCAAG
>DATCVX010000355.1:0-1714 GCA_036566705.1 Arthrobacter sp.
GTTCAACGACTCCTGGGGAGTGGACGTCGCCGTCAACACCCCCCAGCTGATGACCGCCCTCGTAGAGGAAGCGGTTGAGATCGGTGACCTGGTCCGGCTGCTCACCCTTCAGACCGGGGTCTCATCGATCGTGGAGTTCACCGTCCCGCACGATTCGCACGCCATCGGCCTCACCGTGGGCGAGATCCACTGGCCTGAAGACTCCACGCTGGTGGCCATCCTGCGGGACCACGCCCCCATCACGCCCAGCCGGGACGACGTGATCGACGGCGGCGACGAACTGTTCTTTGTCACAACCATCGCAGCTGAAGACGAACTGCGCGCCCTGCTCTCCCCCGAATCAGCCGAGGCTTCCGACGGCGAACACGCACCCGAGGGCGTCCGGCCGGTGGACGCTCAGGCCTCGGAGGACGACGGCTTCGACGGCTGAGTTCCGGCGTCCGCCGGGACCGGCCGGGTGAGGAGCCAGGCAATCCAGATGCCCAGGATGTACAACGGCGCACCCATGATGAGCCGGGTGGTGGCCAGCGCCGCGAGCCCGTCTCCGCCCATGAGGTACAGCGGAACCTGCACCACAAGCCGCAGCACGAGGACAGCGACAATGATCCACGTCCCCAGCTGATAGGCCTTCACGCGGGCAGGGTCCTTGCGCCAGTCAAGGCCTTCGTTCCGGATGAAGCCGAACAGCAGGCCTGCAATGGGCCACTTAACGAAAATGGACACCGTCATGGCCAGGATGTAAGCCGTGTTGGTGATGAATCCGGGAAGGTAGAAGTCCTCTGCCTTGCCTGTTGTATTGGCCAGCCAGGCAGAGATTCCCACTCCCACCACACCGGCCAGCGCCTGCGTCAGGGGCCGGCGCTGCACGAGCCGCACTACTGTGAACACAGCTGCGGACGCCAGGGCTGCCACCAGTGACGGGGTCAGGTCGCGGGTGATGGTGAAAGCAATGAGGAAAACCAGTCCGGGAAGGATGCTCTCGGCAATGCCCTGGACGCCGCCGGCGCTGCGCAGGACGTCAATCCGGCCGTCGTGGGTGCGGTGCAGGCCGGCCTTGGCCGCGTACCCTTCGGCGAGCCCGGCGATCGTCGGCTGCTCCCGGGCCGGCTCGGAAGGCTTCTCGGGCTGCTGCGGCGCGGTCATTCGGTCTCCTGGCGGGACAGTATTTCGTAACGTGGGTTGAACATGGTGGGCAGGCCCTGGCTGTGCGTCAGCATGCCTTCAAGCCGGACTTCGGTGCCGGCGTCGATGCCCGGAACACGGCGCCGGCCCAGCCAGATGACGCGGAGCCGGCCATTCGCCGCCGGGGAGCCGGCCCGGGGACCTTCCGAGTCGGTGACAATGGCCGTGAACGCGGCAGTCTGGTCGGCCGGCACGTAGGTGACCGATTCGATGTACCCGTGGCAGGCCACCCGGCCCTTGTCCGGGAGCCCGCTGACGGGCACTCCGGCTCCCCGGTGCGGGGACGTGGCGCCCTGGGTGGAATCAGCCAATCTGTGTGATCTCCGGGCCGCGTTCGGGTTCCTGCAGTGCAGGGGCACCGGGCGGCGGCGTCATGCTGGCGTCCTTGGGAAGGCGCAGCTGGAGCAGGTCACGCGGCGGCATGGGGCTGTCTCCGCGGATCACCACAATCTTGCGGAAAAGCGATTCCAGGGGGGCGGCGGCGTCCCGGTCCATGGCTGCGGCGCCGCCGAGGACGCCGCGCAGGAACCAG
>DATCVX010000356.1:0-3157 GCA_036566705.1 Arthrobacter sp.
GGCGGCACTACCGGTATCACCAACCTTGAGTCACTGTGCCGCAAACACCATAGGCTCAAACACACAAGCGGCTGGGCACCCACCAAAGCCGGCAGAGACGAACCACCCGGCTGGATCTCACCCACCGGCCGCCACTACGGGTGCGAACACCAGGACTGGGAACCACCCCAGTGGCCAGCACAAATCCTGGACCAGCTAAGGCACCGCGAAATCGGCCCGGCCTCGCCTGAAGATTCCCTGCCCGGCCAGCCGCCGCCCGAAGATTCCCTGCCCGGCCAGCCGCCGCCCGAAGATCCCATGCCCGAAGATCCCTTGCCCACTGGCCCAAGCCGCCCCAAAGTGCCTCATCGCAGCAGGTAACTATCGCCGCGGGCGTCCCGGGGACTAGATTCATCAGCAAGATGACTAATTCAGGGAAAACGCCTTCAGGGAAAACGCCGCAGGCAACTGCGTATTGGACCACGGGACCCGAACACGGAGAGCTCCGGTCCGAGGACCTTCACGCGCCTGGCCCGGGGGAGGCACTCATCCGCACCCTCTACTCGGGCATCAGCAAGGGCACCGAAATTGTGGTCCATAAAGGGTCCGTGCCACCCCGGGTTGCCCGCGAAATGCGCGCGCCGCATCAGGAAGGCTCCTTCCCCTCACCGGTGAAGTTCGGCTACCTGTCGGTCGGCGTCGTTGAGCAGGGACCTGAAGACTGGATAGGCCAGAAGGTCTTCTGCCTGAACCCGCATCAGGACCGCTACGTGACCCCCACGGATCAGCTCACAAGAATCCCCGACGGCGTTCCCGCCCGCCGCGCCGTCCTCACCGGCACCGTGGAGACCGCCGTCAACGCCCTCTGGGAAGCAGGTCCCCGGCTGGGCGACCGGATCGCGGTGGTGGGCTCCGGCCTGGTGGGCGGCATGGTGGCCACCCTCCTGCGCAGCTTCCCGCTGGCCCGCCTCGAACTCGTGGACCTGGATCCGGAGCGCAGGAAGCTGGCGAACACGCTCGGCGTCGATTTCGCTCACCCCGATGATGCCAAACCGGACTGCGATATCGTGTTCCACTGTTCCGCCTCCCAGCACGGCCTGGAACGCAGCCTGCAGCTGACCGGCGACGAGGGAGTCGTCATCGAGATGTCCTGGTACGCCAACCGCGAGGTCACCCTCCCTCTTGGCGAGGACTTCCACGCCCGCCGGTTGTCCATCCGCTCCAGCCAGGTGGGGGTTGTCGCCAGGGCCCGGCGGCACCGGCGCACCAACGCGGACCGGCTGGACCTGGCAGTGTCGCTCCTGAAGGATCCGGTTTTTGACGTATTCCTCACCGGAGCATCTCCGTTCACAGAGCTTCCGGAAGTGGTCCAGCACCTGGCCGACGGCACGCTCAAAGCCCTCTGCCATGTGATCGAATATCCGCCGAGCCCAGGCGCAGAAGAAGACAGCCCCGAAAACATCAACCCCGAAGACACGAGGTAGCCAGTGTTCAGCCTGACAGTCCGTCGCCACTTCATGATCGCCCACAGCCTCCCGCGGGAGGCCTTCGGCCCGGCCCAGGCCCTGCACGGGGCAACCTTCGTGGCGGAGGTTGCCTTCCGCCGTCGTGCCTTGAACCAGGACGCAATTGTCCTGGACATCGGGGCTGCCGGCGGCATCGTCGAGGACGTGCTCGCGGGTCTCAACTACCGCAACCTGGACGAACACGCGGACTTCGCCGGCAAGCTCAGCACCACCGAGGCCCTGGCCGAGTACATCGCCCAGTCGGTCGCCGCAAAGCTCAAGGACAACGACGACGGCCGCAAACTCACGGCAATTGACGTCACCCTCCGCGAAAACCCCGACGCCTGGGCCACCTACTCGCTGGACCTGACCTCCTGACCTCCGTGCACATCAGGCTCCTCGTCCCGGCAAACATCCGCCACAACTCGGGCGGCAACGTCTACAACGCACGGCTCGCCGATTGCCTGAGGGCCTTGGGCATGGACGTCGAAGTGCTGGCCGTGGACGGTTCCTGGCCGGACGCCAGCGCGGAAGAACGACGGCGGCTCGGCGGCCTTCTCGGTGCCTGGGAACCGGAACCGGAACCCACCCCAGGAACGGTCACGGTTGTTGACGGGCTGATCGTGTGCGGCGCTCCTGACGAAATTGAGTACGCTGCGGCCGCCGGCCAGCGGACCTGGGTCCTGCTGCACATGCCCTCATCCAGCCATCCCGACGGCGAGAGCCGGGCCCTGCACGCGGCCACCGGCGTGATCTGCACGAGTTCGTCGGCCGCGGGAGCCGTAAGGGAGAAGCATGGGTTTGCCTCGAGCCGGGTAGCCCTGCCCGGCACGGATCCTGGACCCGTGGCAGCAGGTTCGGACCCGCCGCACATCATTGCCGTGGCCGCACTCCTGCCCAACAAGGACCAGCTGCTGACCGTGGCTGCACTCGCCAGGGTCCGGGACCTCGCCTGGACGGCATCCCTGGTGGGAACGGACGACGCCGACCCCGCCTATGCGGCCCAGGTCCGGGCTGCCGTTGCCTCCCTTGGACTGGAGGACCGTGTGCGGCTCACCGGCCAGCTCGACGGGAGCGAACTGGAGGACGCATGGGGCAGGGCGGACCTGAGCCTGCTTGTGTCCCGGGCGGAAACGTTCGGGCTGGTGGTCACGGAATCGCTGGCCCGCGGCATCCCGGTCATCGTCAGGGACGGGACCGGCGCCGTCGAGGCACTGGGCCTGGCCGGCGGGCTGGCGGCCAGGACTGAGGGTGACGACGGCGCAACGCCGGGTTCCGCCGTCGGACTGCCTGGTGCCGCCGTCCGACTCGAGGGTCCAGGAACCGGCCAAGCGGAAGCACTCGCCGCAGCGATCCTGCAGTGGCTGTCGGAACCTCCGCTCCGTGCCCGATGGCGCGAGGCGGCACTTGCGGCCCGGGACATGTTGCCCGGCTGGGAGACCACTGCCAGGGCTGTCCTGGACATCCTCGGGGGATCCGCCAGCGGGAAGCCTACCGCCGCGGGGACCACCGGTGCACAATAGGGCATGACCACGGACGCGTCCTCCGCCGCCGGCCTGAGCCTCCAGGTTCCGGACCCGCAGCTGCTCACGCCTGAGCTGCTCAGGGCCTGGGCCTGGCATAAACAGGGCCTCGACGGCACGCTGCAGGGCGCGGACCCCGCCGAGGTGTTC
>DATCVX010000357.1:0-5917 GCA_036566705.1 Arthrobacter sp.
GCCAACGACTTTGCCGACGTCATCAGCACCACCAACACGGTCCATGACTGGATCAATTCGGTCAGGGGCCAGCACAGCAGCGTGAGCCTGCTGGGCTATTCCCAGGGCATGGCCATGGCCAGCACCCTGCTGCGGCTGCATCCCAAGAGCTACCAAGCCGTTGTGGGTCTTTCAGGCTTCGTGCTGGAAAACGACCTTCTCGCGCTGACCGACTCTTTCGAGACCCCGCCGCCGTTCTTCTGGGGCCGGGACAAGGCGGACCTGGTGATCAACGAGGACGCCACCGCCCACACCGCGGAATGGCTGAACGCCAATACGCGGCTGACGGCCAGGACCTACCCCGGGATGGGGCATGCGATGTGCAAGGCGGAGATGGTGGATGTCAGCGCCTTCCTCCGCCACTACGTCCTCACGTAGACAGGCGACGGCGACGTCCTCACGTGATCCGCGCCCGGACGGGACAGTCCGGACGCATTGAGAGTCGTGTCACACTCCGGAGTAGAGAAAAAACAGTTGCACGCCAAATTTGTAAGCGCTTACACTCGAGTTCGGCCGACTCCACCGGCCCTTGAACTGGGCGGGAAGGAAGATCTGCCGCATGCACGTGTTTGATGGCCGGGCGCGGGTCGCGCCGACGGTCGCCCGCCGGTGGTTTGCCGTCCGGTTTGTCATGGCGCAGCAAGGCGCCCATGATGGAAGAAGGCATTCATCAGCGCCCCTCCGGCCCGCCGTGGCAATTCAGCCCACGCTCCCGCGCCGCGCTTGCTGATCACAGCGGACACCGTCGCCGCTCCTCACCCCGCACCGCTATCCCAAGCCCCGCCCACCCCAAGTGCCGCGCCCGCCGAGCCTGCCCGCCGTCTGAAAGGACACCGCAACGCGCATGACTGAACTACTGAGCCACACCAACAGCTGGACCGGCGCCGCCGCCATTCTCTTCGACCTCGACGGAGTGCTGACCCCTACGGCCACTGTCCACGAGCAGGCCTGGCAGGAACTCTTCGAAAGCTACCTGGCAACGCAGCCGCAGGTCCCCGGCTACCGGGAGAGCGACTACTTCGACCACATCGACGGAAAGCCGCGGTTCGACGGCGTCCGGGACTTCCTCGCGTCGCGCGGCATTGTGCTGCCCGAGGGACCCACGGACGACGATCCCGCACACACGACTGTGCAGGGGCTCGGGAACCGCAAGAACCGGATCTTCAACGACATTGTCAGTGCCGGTGTGGAGCCGTTCGAGGGTTCGGTGCGTTTCATCGAAGCCGTGCTCGCGCGGGGACTGAAGGTCGCCGTCGTCTCCTCCTCCCGGAACGCCCCGGCGGTACTGAAAGCGGCCGGCCTGAGCGACCGCTTCCCGGTGGTGGTTGACGGCGTGGTGGCAGCCGCAGAGGGCCTGCCCGGCAAGCCCAGCCCCGCCACCTACGACTACGCTGCCCGGCTGCTGGAACTTCCCAGCGAGGAATGCGTTGTGGTGGAGGACGCTGTTTCAGGTGTGCAGGCGGGCCACGCCGGCTCCTTCCACTCCGTGATCGGCGTGGACCGCGGCGCAGGCAGGCAGACCCTGCTGGATGCGGGAGCCACCCTGGTGGTCAATGACCTGAAGGAACTTCTCTAGCCCGGCACCCCAAGGTTCGGCTGTTCCCCGACAGCCAGCTCCGCATGATTTATCCGCGGCATCCTGCCCCCAAGGCAAACCGCACATGGAAACCCCGCGCATGCCCGCAACGGGCAAGCACAAAAGCTCCCCAAGCCGGACGAGACCCGGCTGCACAGCACAACGCCAAAAGGACCCCAACACCATGGCTCTTATCACCGCGGACCGCGAACGGTTCCCCAACACCCCCTGGCAGCTTGTGGAGACACGCCATGAGCCTGGCAACGCCGGTACCCTGGAGACCCTCTTCGCGCTGGGCAACGGGCATCTTGGCATCCGCGGCGCCCATTGGGCGGCAGCCGATGCCGACCTGCCGGGCAGCTTCATCAACGGCCTGCACGAGATCTGGGACATCAAGCATGCCGAGAACGCGTTCGGCTTTGCCCGGACCGGACAGCGGATCATCTACATCCCCGACGCGAACAACTTCACGGTGGTCATCGACGGTGAGACGCTGAGCCTCGCCGAGTCCGCTGTGCAGGAGTACCGCCGCTCGGTGGACTTTTCCACCGGCATCTACGAATGCCGTATCACGTGGCTGTGCCGCTCGGGTGCCACCGTTACCACCACCGAGCGCCGGGCCGTGGGCTTCGCGTCCCGCGGCAGCCTGGGCATCTCCCTGGAAGTATCAGCGGACCGCGACGTGTCTGCAGACGTCACGTCGTCGGTCATCAACCGCCAGGACCAGCCGGTGGAGGACCATTCTGAGCACGACCCGCGCCGCGCCGGCCGGCACGCCGGCCGTGTCCTGCTGCCGTTGCGGCTCGACGGCGGCGACGGCTCGCTCCGCCTCTCCTGGGAGGCTGCCGAATCCAAGCAGCGCGTGGGGATCGCCGTTGACCACTGGACCTCTGCGGGCCACCAGCCGTTCGACACCCTGGTGGACCAGGACGACAGCAGCGTCCGGTACGTCCTCGCCGTCGGCGCCGACGAGCCGTTCCGGCTAGAAAAAATCGTCAGCTACGCCGCCGGCCGTGGCGTCCAGGACTCCGGACGGGACGCAGCGGAAATCGCCGAAGAGGGTCTGCGCTCCGTGGAGGACATCTTCGCTGAAAGCCGCGAGCACTACCGCGACTACTGGGCAACGTCCGACATCGTGGTGGGCGGGCAGCCCGAACTGCAGCAGGCCATCCGCTGGAACCTGTTCCAGCTGGCCCAGGCCACCGCGCGTGCCGACGTCGCTGGCATCCCCGCGAAGGGAGTCAGCGGCTCCGGGTATGAGGGGCACTATTTCTGGGACCAGGAGGTCTACCTCCTGCCGTACCTGACCTACACCAACCCGGAGGGCGCGCGCCAGGTCCTGGAGTTCCGGCACGAGATGCTTCCCACCGCCCGGATCCGTGCCAAGGAACTGAGCGTGGACGGGGCGCTGTTCCCGTGGCGCACCATCAACGGGCTGGAATCAAGCGCCTACTACGCTGCCGGAACCGCGCAGTTCCACATCGCGGCGGCCATCGCCTTCGCGACCAACAGGTACGTCTGGGCCAGTGGCGACGGGTCCTTCCGTGACGGGATGGGTGCCGAACTGCTGATTGAGACGGCCCGTATGTGGATCTCGCTGGGCTTCTTCGGCAAGGACGGGCTCTTCCACATCCACGGCGTTACCGGCCCGGACGAGTACACCGCCGTGGTCAACGACAACCTCTACACCAACGTGATGGCCCGCTTTAACCTACGCGCCGCCGCCGCCCTGGGGCACGCCGAAATCAGCGACGAAGAGCGCCAGTTGTGGTCGGCCGCGGCCGACCGGATGCAGCTTCCGTTCGATGACCGGATGCAGGTGCATTCCCAGGACAACGACTTCATGACCCTCGAGCCCTGGGACTGGACCACGCCCCGGGCCAAATACCCGCTGCTGCTGCACTTCCATCCGCTGGTGATCTACCGCCACCAGGTACTCAAGCAGGCCGACACGGTGCTGGCCATGTTCCTGCAGTGGCAGGACTTCACGGCAGAGGAAAAGCGCCGGGCCTTCGATTTCTACGACCCCATCACCACGGGCGACTCCACCCTGTCCGCCTGTGTCCAGGGGATCATGGCCGCCGAGGTGGGCTACCCCAAGGCTGCGCTGGAGCACTTCACCAACGCGGTGTTCATCGACCTGGACGATACCCATGGCAACACGATCGACGGCGTGCATATAGCGTCCACCGGCGGGGTGTGGAGCTCGCTCGTCTGCGGCTTCGCAGGCCTCCGCGACCAGGGCCCGGTACCGTTCTTTGATCCGCGGCTGCCCTCCGAGTGGGAAAGCCTGGCCTTCCACCTTAAGGTCCGGGGCCGGCTGCTGCAGGTGGAGCTCGACGCCGGCTCCCTCACCCTCACCGTGTCAGAAGGCGAGCCGCTCGAGGTGGACGTCCGCGGAGAGCTGTTCAGCGTGGGCAGCGAACCGGTCCGCGTGGCGCTGGCCCCGGTCCAGGTCCCGGAGCCCACGGTCTTCCCCAGCGGACCCCCGACGGCGAGCATCCCCGTCGTGCGCGCCCGATAACCCCGGTGGCCTGACTCCTGCTGGCCTCCGCCGCGGTACGCCTGGTCAGGCGGCAGGGGCCGGCGCTGCGCGCGTCAGTCTCCTGCCGCCGTCGTGCGTTCCACCTCAGGCGCCCTGTCCAGCGGGTGGGCAATCTCGTCCTGGGGCATCTTCGCGACGATTGACGCGATCACGGCCACGACGGGGCACACGCCGCCGGCCACCAGGAAGATCAGCCAGATGGGGAGCACCTCAGCGACGGGTCCGGCCAGGGCCATGGACACCGGCATCAGCGCCAGGGACACAAAGAAGTCCAGGCTGGAGACCCGGCCGAGCAGGTGGGGCGGGACGCGGCGCTGGAGCAGCGTTCCCCAGATGACCATGCCCACGCTTCCGGTGGCACCAAAGATGAACAGGGCCGCGGCCAGGGCCCAGAAGTTGTCCATGATTCCGACGGCGGCCAGCGGCAGCGAGCCTATGCCCCAGGATGCCATCATCACCGTGAGGTACCGCCGGGGCAGCCTCAGCGACGCGGTCACCAGTGACGCCGCGGCCCCGCCGACGCCCATGATGGCGAGCAGGAAACCGAACATGCTGGAGTCGCCGCCCAGCTGGTCGCGGACCACAAACGGGAGCAGCACTTCGATGGGCCCGATCAGGAAAAGCACCGAAATGCAGGCCCACAGCAGGGTCCAAAGCAGCCAGGGCGTTTGCAGCGTATAGCTGATGCCTTCGCGGAGGTCGTGGAAAAAGGACGACTTGGGCCGCAGTTTGCCGGTGGCGCCGCCGTGGTGCGGGCTGCCGGCTTCGGAGCCGTTGGCGGGTGCGTCCAGGGCGTGCTGGCCCAGGAAATTCAGGATGATGAACGCCATCAGGTGGCAGGCAGCCACGCCGGTGACCGCATGGGCCGGTGAGAGCGCGGCCACCAGGACGCCGGCGACGGCGGGCCCGGCCGCCTGCTGGAGGGTGGGGCGCATGGTTCCCTCCATGCCGTTGGCCGCGAGCAGGTCCTCCGGCGGCAGGATCCGCGGCAGGATGGCCGAGTACGCGGGGAAGAAGAACGCGGCACCGACGCCCAGCACAAAGGCGCCCACTGCGAGGTGCCAGATCTGCAGCCAGCCGGCGATGGACAGGGCGCTGATGCCCGCGATGACGGACAGGTTGGCGCCTTCCACCGCGATGATCAGGAGACGCTGAGGGAACCGGTCGGCCGCGATGCCGCCCGCCAGGACAAACGCCACCAGGCCAACGCTGCCGCCAGTGGCAACCAGCGAGAGCTCCAGCGGGCCTCCGCCCAGATGGATCACCTGGTAGACCATCGCGACAGCCCACATCCCGGATCCGAAAATGGAGATGGCGAGGGCAGCGATCAGGACCCTGTACTCACGGTGCGCAAAGGGCCGCAGGGCTTTGAGGGTGGGCATAGGGTAAGTCTAGGCTTTTGGGGAAATCGGGGGGTACTGGAATGCAGCCTGCAGGGCAACTTGGCCAGCAACCGCAACGGCACGTGCAACGGCAGCCGCTTGCCGTGGTCACGGGCGCCGGCCGTGGCTTCGGAGAGGCGCTTGCCCGGGAGCTTTCGGCGGCGGGATGGCAGGTAGTTGCCGTGGTGCGGCAGGCCGCGCAGTCCGCCGCGCTGGACCTCTTGCCCGGGGTGCAGGCTGTGGTCCACGACGTCCGGTCCGAGGACGTGTCAGCCGTTATTGACGCGGTGCGGGGGCGTCCAGTGGAGCTCCTCATCAATAATGCGGCCCAGGGGGCCCCACATCAGCCGCTGGGCGGGGTGGACGCGGCGGGTG
>DATCVX010000358.1:0-6966 GCA_036566705.1 Arthrobacter sp.
TACTTCGCCCTGGACCCCTACGGCCACGGCCCGCAGCACATCCAGCTGGCGGGGGAGTCCTTCACCCGGATGATCCTGGGCTTCGGAAACGCGGCCTGCCCGTTCGACGACCCGTTCCCGCACTGCGGCGAAGGCTCGGTCATGTACCTCTCCGGCCCCGTCTACGGCGGCCCCACCACGGTGCTGCCCACCGACGTCCACGTGGCCAAGCCCGTGGCGCTTGTCTCCACCGCCACCATGCAGCTGCACACGGACTACCTGCTCCGCACTGACGGCGGCTCGTTCCTGGCCGACGGCTTCAAGGTGGGCATGCAGGTCCGCATCAGCGGCCTGGCCGGCCCGTTCACCATCAAGGCCCTCACCGCCAGCACTATGACGTTCTGGAACGCCGCCCTGCAGCCCACCGTCCATCTCAATGCGGCCGGCGTGGCCGTCTGGGACGCGCCGGTCTTCACCGTCACCGGCTACGACGCCACCCTTGCCGGTCCGGCACAAGACAGCCTGCTGATCGGCGGCGACGTCATCACCGTCTGCAACATCGTCGCTCCCGTAGACGGCGTCCCCTGCGACCTGAACGCCACGGCCGGCCCGGGCTCGCCGCTGGTGGTCTACGGCGACACCAGCCAGGACGGCGTCTGGTACTCCGGCCGCCCGTACGACGTGCTCGGCATGGAGTTCGGCCCCAAGCCCTTCGACCCCTTCGTCCACATCCCCGATGCACAGAACGAGGACGACGAGTGGATGCTGGGCCTGGCCAACCCGTACGACTACGCCGGCAACGACATCATCGACGCCGCCGGCCTGTTCGCCCACCTCACCGCGGCCCAGCTGCCCACGGTCGGCTACGTTGCCTTCGGCGGACTCGGCGACGACCTCATCATCGGCAGCCAGGCCGGCGACCACCTGGCCGGCGGCTCCGGCGACGACGAAATCCGGGGCTTCCGCGGGGTGGACCACATCTACGGTGATTCGGGCGTCAACGTGAACGTCTTCACCCGGGCGCTGGACATCGCCGTCGTCGACCAAAGCCCCCGGCCCTCGGTGACCGGTGCGGGCTTCCTGAACAACGGCACCACCATCCAGCCCTACGCGTCGCCGGTGCGCGACGACCTCCTGGTGGCCGGCCGCGACCTGCTCTTCGGCGAGGGTGCCGGCACCGTCGGCTCCGCCCCGGAAAGTGCCTACGACGACATCATCTTCGGCGACCACGGCGCCGTCCTCCAGGACGTCGCGGACCCGAACGAACCGGACGCCCGCCTGCAGAAGATCCAGACGACGGCGCTGGCCACCGTCCTGGCGGTCGAGTCCCGGAACCTGCAGCGCGGCGCCGACGACATCATCCTCGGCAACCTCGGCCGCGACCTGGTCATCGGCGGCGCCGGACACGACATGGCCGACGGCGACGAAGCCGACGACCTCGTCCTGGGCGACAACGCCCACCTGCTGCGGACCGACTTCCTCAGCTACCACTTCCAGACCCTCTGCGGCACCCTCCTGTACAGCCGCTCGGACCAGGCCAACGCCTGCGGCGGCGCAGTCAACCAGGACAACAGCGGCCTCCTCCTGGTGGACGGCACACCACGTGCCTACCGCGATCCGGACGGGGCGCCCTGGTGGGCCGAATACGACGTCACCAACCTCTTCCACGACTTCGCCTCGGACCAGGGCAGCAAGTGGGCCGGCAGCTTTGGCAACGACTACCTCGCCGGCAGCCAGGGCCATGACGTGATCCTGGGCCAGCTCGGCAACGACGTCATCCAGGGCGACGGCGGCATCGAGCAGGCCTTCGCGCGCATGGTGGACGACACCACCCCCAGCTACCACGTGGGCGCCTCCCGCACCCCGCTGGGCTGCACCGGAACCCCCGGCAACGTGGTCTGCGACTTCACCGGGGTGCTCACCGTCATCGCCTCCTTCGAGGCAGCCACCGACGGCGAGGACTACCTCGAGGGCAACGCCGGCAACGACGTGGTCTTCGGCGGACTTGGCCAGGACGACATCGTGGGCGGCAGCAGCGACTTCTACTCCCTCACGACCCCGGAGCTCCGGCCCGACGGCCTGCCGTTCCCGTCCCTGGCCTACCTGCCCGGCGACGACCGCGGCGCGGACCTCCTGTTCGGCGGCGCCGGCACGCAGACCGCCATCAACAACCAGGTGAGCGGCATCGCCGGCACCCCCGGCCTGGCCGGCGGCATCCTGGCGGACAACACCCTCCCGGCCAACATGCACGCTCGCGACGCGGACACCATCGTGGCGGACAACGGCCGGATCATCCGGATTGTGGGCGTCAACCACACGGACATCATGCCGCCTGAGGCAGGACAGACGACGGCCGGCGCCGCAAACTACGTCACGTTCACCTATGACAACTACGGATCCCAGAAGATCGTGGTCCGCGGCGTCCACCTGCTCGACTACACCCCGGGCGGACCGGACTTCGTGCCCGCCAACTTCGGCCAGGGCGCCGGCTCGGACTGCAACGGCTCGCCCACGCAGCCCACCTGCTCGCTGATCCTGGACACCGCCACCGGCACCTGGAAGTACACTCAGATCGGCGGCCGCGACGAGGTCCACGGCGAATCCGGCGACGACACCGTCTACACCGGAGCCGACCACGACGCCATCTACGGCGACGCTCAGGACGACGACCTGATCGGCGGCTGGGGCAACGACTGGATCTCGGGCGGAACCGGCACCGACGGCATCCTGGGCGACGACGGCAGGATCTTCACCAGCCGCAACACCGGCTGCTCCACGGCCTCCAGTGCCGTGTGCACGCAGCTGAGCGAACCGCTCTACGGCGTCTACAAGTTCCGCACAGTGGACCCGGACACGCGCACCAGCGAAGGGGACGTGCTCAACGAGTTCATCTACACCCCTGGCCAGGTGCAGACGGCCACCATCAACGTGGCCGGCCAGCTGGCCAAGGCCGTGGACCTCACCCCGTACAACCTGGGCGACAACGTCAACGCCAGCCAGCACCACGTGGCGGACCAGCCCCTGTTCGACGCGAACAACTCGGACGACATCATCTTCGGCGGCTGGGGTGGCGACTTCATCCACGGCGGCGCCGGCGACGACGCCATCTCCGGAGCGGAAGCGCTCGGCACGTCATACGCCCAGCACTTCGACGCCAACGGCAACGCAACGGGCCTGGAACTGATCGACTTCCTGCACCCGTACAACCCGGGCGACGTGCTGCACTTCGGCGCAGACACAAACGCCTGGCACAGCAACAACCACAACATGGGCCGCCTGGGCGAGTTCCTTCTCTACGACGAATACGATCCGCGCCGGGTGATCCTGTTCAACGCGGACGGCAGCGTCTGGAAGGGCGCCGTCCCGCCGTGGGCCCGCCAGTTCTTCCTGAACAACGACGCCGCGTCCGGCAACTGGGTGACGGCCTGCATCGCCGTCGACAACCAGGGCAACTGCACCGGAACCATCACCAACCAGCCCTCCGACGGCGACGACGCTATCTTCGGTGACCTCGGCAACGACTGGTCCGTGGGCGGCACCGGGCAGGACACCATCTGGGCAGGCTGGGGCAACGACCTCTCCAACGCGGATGACCTGCTGACCAGCAACAACGGACTCAACGACGTCCCCGACGGCGTGAACTCCAGCTACCAGGACCGCGTTTTCGGCGGCGCCGGCCTGGACATCCTGATCGGCAACACCGGCGGAGACCGGCTCATCGACTGGGTGGGCGAGTTCAACAGCTACCTGGTGCCGTTCTCGCCGTTCGGGATCGCCACGGTCAGCCGCCAGGTGGAACCGCAGCTGCCCATGTTCCTGTACGCGCTGTCCCGCAGCCAGGGTGCTGACCCCACCCGCGCCGCGGACACCGGCAACGATCCCGTCCGCAACGGCGAACCCGACGGCGAGCTGGGCCTCATCACCCAGCACGACCACGGGCAGTGGCAGACCCAGACCGGCGGGCCCACGGACCCGCAGGCCGGCAACATCCCCGGCGGACGCCGCGACACCCTGCGCGGGGCGGACTTCAACGACGGCACCCTCCAGGGCTTTGCCACCGACTCGGGCGCGTTCACCGTCCAGAACGGCCTGCTCAAGGTGACGGCGGCATCCGCCTCCGGAGACGCCGTCGCGGTCTGGTACTCGGACGCTTACAAATCCGTGTACTACGAGCTCGCAGCGAAGATCTCCATGGACAAGGCGACCGGCGGCTGGAAGGCCAACGCGTTCATCGTCTTCGACTACTTCGGCCCGGAGGACTTCAAGTTCGCAGGGGTGGACCAGTCCATCAACAAGATGGTGATCGGCCACCGCACCGCCTCCGGCTGGTGGTACGACGCCCAGGGCGTGGTGCCCGGCTCGGTGAGCTCCGGCAAGTACTACAGCCTGGACGTGGTGGTGAACGGCCTGGTGGTCACGGTGACCCTGGACGGTAAGAACGCCTTCAGCCACCAGTTCCCGGTGCGCTACGTGGACGGCGACGCCGTGGCCCTGAACAAGGGCCTGGTGGGCTTCGGTTCGCAGCAGGCCCGCGGCTGGTTCGACAACATCTCGTTGACGGTCATCTCGCCGGAAATCTCGCTGGACCACACCGAATACTTCGACGACGGTGTGGCCGAGGCATTCACGCCGGTGGCCGGATCCTGGAACACCGGCACCGGCCGGTACGTGGGCACCGCCACCGCCGGAACGGTGGCCCTCGCCGCTGCCCGGTTCGGCAGCGTTGGCATCGACAGCCTCTCCTACGTGGAGGTGGAGGCCACGTTCCGGGCCCTCGGCGTCACCGGCATCGTCTTCGACTACTACGCCGCCAACGACTACAAGTTCGTGGTCCTGGATGTTCCCGGCCAGCGGATCCTGATCGGCCACGTCAGCCCGCGCAGCGGCTGGGTAGTGGACCAGGCGATCGCCCGGACCATCGCCGCAGGCAGCGAGCAGACGCTTAACCTGGTCCTCAAGGCCACCGTGGTCACGCTGACGCTCAACGGCCAGGTCATCACCAGCCGGGTCTTCAATTCCTCCGTGGCGGACGGCCGCACCGGCGTCCTTGGAAGGGACGCGGCCGCCTCCTTCGACCGTTTCCGGTTCCGCACGGACGACGATCAGTTCATCCCGCCCGCCGTCATCCAGCGCGAGGTGCGGATCGGCGATGCCACCGTGGCCGAGGGCACCAGCGGCAGCAGGACGGTGACGCTAACCCTGACGCTGAGCGAGCCGCAGAGCACCCCGCTCACGGTTGGCTGGAAGACGGTGGCCGGCCCCGCCGGCACAGCCGGCGCGACGGCGGGAACGGACTACCTGGCGGTCACTTCCGGAACCGTGACCTTCGCGGCCAACAGCACCACGGCCACCATCACCCTGACCATCTACGGCGACACGATCTCTGAACCGAACGAGCAGTTCATGGTCCAGCTGTCGCCGTGCCCTGACTTCAACCTCGCCGACGGCTATGGTCTGGTGACCATCACCGACGGCGGGGCAGAGCCGTCCGTGGTGGCAGCGCCGGGGGCTGCCACCACGGAATCCCCACAGCAAACGTCCCGGGCCCGGAAGCAGACAGGTGCCTGAGACTCCTGGCTCAGTGGTCGAAGTGGGTGCGGGGCGCGCCGTCCGGAAGGTTGTCCAGGATGTCCTCGGCCACCTTGCGGAGCTTGATGTTCCGGTGGCTGGAGGCCTTGGACATGATGCCGAACGCCTCCCGGTACGAGCACCGGTTCTCCGCCATGATCACCCCGCAGGCGATGTCGATGGAGGTCCGGCTCTCCAGCGCCGAGCGGAGATCTGCCGCGGAGGTCCGGGCTTCCCGGAGCTCCAGGACCAGGCTGAGGCTACGCGATGCGAGGTCCGCAAAGCCGAGGGCAGCGGCGACGACGGCCTGCGGAAATGCCGCCGTCCTGGCGGCAAAAAACGCAAGTGCCGACTGTGCTCCGTCGTCCAGCTGCAGCCGCACGGCCAGGACGCTCCTGTAGCCGGCGGGCCTCACGTGGCGCCTGTAGTGGGGCCAGCGGAGATCCGTGGCCAGATGGTTTGCCGCCACCGGGAGTCCCGTGGCCAGGGCATCAGTCAGCGGGCCTTCGCCCAGTTCCAGTTCCCGCGAGGCCAGCGCGCGTGGGTGGCCGGCCGTGCCCGCCACTGTGGTGTGCTTGCCGGCGGACAGCACCACAGCGCAGTCGGCGGCGCCTCCCGAGGCCTGGCTCAGCGTTGCCCCGGCCATCCGGGCCAGCGTGTCCAGTGACTCCGCAAGGCTCTGGGCGCCCGTCAAAAGGTCGAGCAAAAGCCCGTCGCGGAGGTTGTCCACTCCCGGGAGGTCGACGGCGCCGCGGGGTACTTCCGTCGCATCGATCGGGTCCGGAGACGGCGTGCACGGACTGTTCATGGCCCGGTCAGCAACTGCCCGGCGGGGTGGCGTACGGAGGGCCGGGCGGCGCGAAGAAAGGGCCGGCGACGGCTGGGGGAGAGGCCTTGGTCTCAAAGACCTCCTCGTCGCCGGCCCCGCTTATTGCCCCGGTCCTGGGGGCCGGGAAGCCGCAATATCCGGGTCCTGCTCGCATTCCCTTCCTCACACCCCCAAGTGAGCAATTCAAGTTCGTTCTCTCAGTTGAACGTAGTTCCCGGCGGCACCAGAGAGAACGGGTAATCGGTACTCGTTTTTCAGATTAGGTAGTACTTGGTTTTGGTGACGGGTACTCACATTCCGGCCGTACCGCTCCGGACAGCAGGCCTGCTGAGCGAAGACAGTGGCCGGACTACAGCAGGAGCAGCGGCGGAAACCACCTCCCGAACAGACCTTGACTCACCGTGCTGTCAACGCTAACAATTGATTTCTATAACGTTGTACAAAAATAGAAACGAGGAAGTTTTCGTGAGCACATCAGAGTCGGCCGCCGCCAAGGTCACCATCGACCCGTCCTTCACCGTGGGGCCGGTCCGCCGCCGGACCTTCGGCGCATTCGTGGAACACCTGGGCCGCTGCGTGTACACCGGGAT
>DATCVX010000359.1:0-1658 GCA_036566705.1 Arthrobacter sp.
TAGAAAGAACTTTGTGGGCTTTTTCGCAAGACTGAAGGAAGACCTCGACGCCGCCCGGTCCCACGACCCGGCGGCTCGAGGTTCTTTTGAGAACTTTTTCGCCTATTCAGGGCTGCATGCCATCTGGATCCACCGGCTGACACACCGCCTGTGGCAAAACCCCGCCCTGCGGTTCCCCGCACGGCTGGTTTCCCAGCTGGGCCGCTTCCTGACCGGGATCGAGATCCACCCCGGCGCCACCATTGGGCGGCGCTTCTTTATCGACCATGGAATGGGCGTGGTCATTGGCGAGACCGCCGAAATCGGCGAGGACGTCATGATCTACCACGGTGTGACGCTTGGCGGCCGCTCCCTGGCCAAGGTCAAGCGCCACCCCACCATTGAGGACCGGGTGACCATCGGCGCCGGAGCCAAGATCCTGGGGCCCATCACCATCGGCCGGGACAGCGCTGTCGGTGCCAACGCCGTAGTGGTGAAGGACGCGCCGCCGGAATCGATCGTTACCGGCGTACCGGCCAAGTGGCGCCACCGGGACGCGCAGCGTGAAACCACGCCAGCGGTGGATCCGGCCGAGTACGACATCGAATACCGCATCTGACGTTTACCTTGCCGCCACCCGTTTGAGCACAAGCATGACCACGGGGTCGAAGAGCGGATCCGGCAGGAGCCGCCTCAGCGTCAGGATGGCCCGGGCACCGCGCCCCACAGGGTAGCGGGTCCGGGGCCGTGCGGCACTGGCCGCATGCAGCACCGCGTCGGCGATAACTTCCGGGGGCGTGGACGTTTCGGGCCGGTTGGTCGAGCCCAGCGCGCCGGCCATCTCCCGCGCCTGCGAGGCGTACGGCCCGGTTCCGCTGGTGGCCAGCAGCCCCTCGGCAGCGATCCCTCCCCATTCGGAAACGGTGCTGGCCGGTTCAATGATGGACACGCTGATGCCGTGCGGCTTCAGTTCGAGCCGCAATGCGTCGCTCATGCCCTCCACGGCGAACTTTGTGGAGTGATACCAGGCGCCGAGCGGCTCATAGAATTTGCCGCCGATGGACGAGATGTTGATGATCCGTCCCCTGCCGGCTTTCCGCATGGCGGGCAAAACCAGTTGGGTCATCCTCGCCAGGCCAAACACATTGACGTCGAACTGGCGCCGCCCTTCGGCCAGGTCCACTTCCTCCAACGCGCCGAAGGATCCGTACCCGGCGTTGTTCACCAGGACGTCTATCCGCCCGCGTTCCTCCAAAACGCGGACGACGGCGGCGCGCATCGATTCATCGTCCGTCACGTCCAGCGACAGGACATGGACTCCGAGGGCCTTGAGCGGTTCCATCCGGTCCACGCGGCGCGCCCCGGCGTAGACCGTGAACCCGTTACTGCTGAGTTTCCTGGCGGCTTCGAAGCCGATCCCGGTGGATGCTCCGGTGACGAACGCTACAGGCTGGGCCATGCTGGACTCCCTCGCTGGACGGATACCGCAGTTGCCGCCGAACAGCAACGGCCGGCAGCTCCCAGAGTATCGGGGAACTGCCGGCCGCAGGTGCCGCATCATTGCCGCGGCGTTAGCCGAAAACTAGTGCGTGTCTACAGCTTCGATTTCGGACTTGTCTTCGCCCCACAGGGTGTGGAACGTGCCCTCGGCGTCAACACGGCCGTAGGTGTGGGCTCCG
>DATCVX010000360.1:0-7398 GCA_036566705.1 Arthrobacter sp.
TGCGATGACCAGCGCCACCATGAAGGTGATATCCACCTGTTGCCCAATCTGCAGAGTCGACGTTCAGCAGTTTCTTTTCCCCCGGCTGCCTTGCACAGCATAATTCACCAGCTGTTCGCGTGGAATGACCTGCGGCGTTAACAGGACCGGCGTGAAACCTTAACGATCGTACGCGTACCGGGCATCAGGTCAAAACAGCGGCGGCCTGAGGAAGGAGCTGACCGAATCCAGTTCGGCGGGCGAGATTCCAAGCCTGGGATCCGGTGACACGAGCAGGATCCGGGCGCCGAGGAACCGGGCCCACTGCTGTGCTTCCCGTTCAAACCGGAGCTGGTCGTCAATCCACACGATCCGCTCCGGGTTGCTCTGTTCCAGATCCGCCTGCAGCGCCGAGAGTTTCCACCACCCCTCCCCTGTGTTGCCGCCGTCCGAGGTCAGGCAGGGCCACCGGCCGCCGCTTAGGCCGATCGCGGGGCACAGGAATTCCGCTGCCATGTCCTCCCAGCTGGTCAGCCAGATACACCTGACGTGCGGCGCCGCAGCCAGGCCGTTGAGCCCGTCCACCAGTTCCTGCGCGTAGGCAACCTGCAGCAGGCCGGCGTTCGCGCGGCGCCACTCCGAGCCCCATTCGCTTCGGCCAGCGGGGCCGAACGGGCAGATGACGCCGTCCACGTCCAAGTACAGGGTGACACTCCCCACAGCTGCGGGTGCCTCAGCGTTGGGGGAAGTCCGACGTTTGGCCGGAGTCCAGCATGGGCGCCACTTTCTCCTCCAGTGCGGCCACCGTGGCGTCGGGCAGGACGATGAGGCCGTCCAGTTCCCGGCGGGCCCGTTTATAGGCTGCCTGGCGTTCGGCCGGTGTGGCTGCGTTGTCTTCCGCGAGCCGCAGCAGTTTCCTGGCAGTGGCGAGCCGCTCCCGTTCGGGGCCGGAGAAGTTGGTGTCCCTGATGCGCCTGGCTTCCCGTTCCGCCACCGAGAACGCCACGTCGTAGCCGTTGACTGCCGTGCGGTAGGCCTCAAGGCGGGACGCCACAGTCAGTTCTTTGGCTGAGCCGGGCCGGAGGCCGTCTGCCTCCCGCTTTGCCCGCAGGAACGCTACGGTCAGCGGTTCGCGGACGTCGGTCATCAGCGGAAAATCGATCAGCTTCCCCACGTCCAGCTCATAGTCCAGCCACCGCCGGTTGACTGCATCGTGGGTGGCCATCAGCGACGCCACCTCGGCTTCGGCGACCTGTTCCGCCTGGAGCGACTGGTTCCTGAGTTTGTACAGTTCCACCCGCCGCTGGTGCCTGCGTTCGGTGGACTTCTGCCATGACCGGGCCCAGCCGCCCATCACACCGCTGAGGGGAAAGACCAGCCACCAGTTATGGGCCAGGAAGTCGAGGATGGGCTGCACGCTTCTATCGTCGCACCGCGTGCAGCCGCTCCTCAAGGACTGTAGCCGGGGATATGACTACGAGGCGGGTGCCGCCTGCGGATTGTTGACGTTGACCAGCCACGCTGTCCCGAAACGGTCCGTGCACATGCCGAAGATGTCGCCCCAGGGCGCCGGTTCCAGCGGGACGGTCACGCTGCCGCCATCGCCGCTCAGCTTCTCCCAGTACCCGCGCAGCTCGGCTTCGTCGTCGCCGCTGAGCGATACCGAAATGGAGCTGCCGGACGCAAGGTCCATGCCGTTCGGGGTATCCGCCCCCATCAGGACCAGGCCGTTGGCGGCGGTCAGCATGCCGTGCATGATTTTGTCGGCTTCCGCCGGATCTTCGCTGGCCTGGAACTCACCGAAGGTGCTGAGGGCCAGCTCGCCACCGAACACTGACTGGTAGAAGGTCATCGCCTCGCGGGCGCTGTCGCGGAAGCCAAGGTAAGGGTTGAGCGTCGTCGGCATGGCCGGTTCTCCTTGCGGTTCGTTGCGGGATCTGAAAGGAACAGTCAACATCCTGCCGCAATTCCATCCCGGTTCATAGGGCTCCGCCCCGCCGGTTTCCCCACTGGATTCAAGGCCAGATTCGGCGCCCGATTCAGGCCCTATTCAGGGCATAAAACGGTATCCCACGCCTGGCTCTGTGATCAGGTGGCGCGGGTTTGCGGGGTCGGTCTCGAGCTTCCGGCGCAGCTGGGCCATGTACACGCGCAGGTAGTTGGCTTCCTTCTGGTACGCCGGTCCCCAGACGTCAAGGAGCAGTTGCTGCTGTGTCACGAGCCGGGCCGGGTTCCGGACCAGCAGTTCCAGGATGTTCCATTCGGTGGGTGTCAGCCGGACTGCGCCGCCGTCCTTGATGACGCGTCGCTGGGCAAGGTCCACGGTGAAGGAGGACGATGCCACGGTGGGTGCCGATTCGGGCTCCGGAACCCGGCGGAGGAGCGCACGCAGCCGGGCAAGGAGCTCGTCCAGGCCGAAGGGTTTGGTGATGTAGTCGTCCGCGCCCGCGTCCAGGGCCTCCACTTTGTCGGATGAACCGTGGCGCGCGGACAGCACCAGGACCGGAAGGCTGCTCCAGCGGCGGAGTTCCTGCAGGACTTCGGCGCCGTCCAGGTCCGGCAGTCCCAGATCCAGGATCATCACGTCCGGCGGACGGTGGGATGCCGCACGCAGGGCCGTGCCGCCGTCGGACGCTGTTTCCACCGCGTAGCCGTGTGCCTGGAGCGTGATCCGGAGCGCCTTCAGCAGGTGGGGGTCGTCGTCGACCACAAGGACGCTGGTCCGGCGGCCGTCCTGGCTGCCGGAAGCGTGGGCCGGGTCCGCGATCACGTGGCCTCCTGACGCGGCTGGCCGGCCGCGTGGCGCGCACCCGGTGAGCCGGTGGAAAGGGCCAGCCTGATCACCATGGTCAGTCCGCCGCCGGGAGTTTCCTGTGCCGTCAGGGTGCCGCCCATGGCTTTGACGAAACCGTCAGCGACGGCGAGGCCCAGTCCCACACCGGTGGCCTGCGGCCGGTCATGGAGCCGCTGGAACGGCTGGAACATATCCAGGACCTTCCGTGCGGGCACGCCGGCGCCGCGGTCGATGATCCGCAGTTCACCTGACGGATAGCCGTCCAAAGTGGCTGTGCCCAGACCGTCGGAGGCGCCGGTGATGGTGATCCCCGGGCCGGGTGCATACTTGACGGCGTTCTCAACGATATTGGCAACGACGCGCTCCAGCAGGACCGGGTCGGCTTCCACGGCGGGCATGTTGGCCGGCAAGTCCACCCTGACAGTGCCGTCCGGAAGTCCGCGGAGCGCCGGGGCAACAACATCGCTCCAGCGCACGGGTCCGAGCATCGGCCGCACTGAATCGGCGGTGATCCTGGACATGTCCAGGAGGTTCCCTACCAGCTGGTCCAGCCGGTCCGTGCACTCGTCGATGGTTTCCAGCAGCTCCCGTTGCGCCTCCGGACTGTAGGTCACGGACCTCTGCAGCAGGCCCCCGGTGGCGAGCTTGATCCCGGCCAACGGCGTCCGCAGGTCGTGGGACACAGCACGCAGAATGGCGGTGCGCATGGTGTTCCCTTCGGCCAGCCGCAGTACTTCGCGCCGGCTCACGGCCAGCTGCCTGCGCTCCAGCTGGGCTTTCACATGGACCGCAAAGGCACCCAGCAGCCGGCTTTCCGCGGCCGGCACCTCCCGGCCGAACAGCACCAGCCGGGTGTCGGCGTCGACCGCTTCCGCAGTGCCGCCTGCCGCCGCTGTGGCGCCTGGCGCCCACGCCGGAGTATCCCCGGAACCGGCCACCATCCTCCAGACCCGGCCGCTGGCATCCGTTCCGGGCCCGCCGGAGGATTTCGACGGCGGTTCCCCACCCGCCGTCGAGCCTTCCCTGCTGCTGAACACGCCGGCGCCCGTAGCGCCAAAGACGTCCAGCGCCTCCGACAGGATCCCCTCGAGGGTGTCCTCCGAACGGGAGGCGCCGAGTGCGAGGTCTCCGAGCGTTGCCGCCTCCGCCTGGGCGCGGGCGGCCTCCTTGGAGCGGCGGGCGGACCTGTCCACCACGCCGGCGACTGCCACGGAAACGCCCACAAAAACACCCAGCGAGAGGAGGTCCTGCGGATCGCTGATCGCCAGGTCGCCCAGCGGCGGCGTGGAGAAGTAGTTCACCAGGACGCTGCTCCAGAGCGCGCCCACCACCGCAGGCCACAGCCCGCCTACCAGCGCCACCGCGACGGCGCCCGCAAGCTGGACCAGGACGGCGGTGGCAACACTGTGGTCGAAGGCTGCCAGCAGCAGTTGCAGCAGGACCGGAAGGGAAGCTGCCAGGGCAAAGCCGACAGCCACCCTGGCCCGGCCGAGGTCCGGCCTCCGGCTCGGTGGGGCTGGTTGGGGCTCAAACCTGGGAACCACCTGGACATCAATGTCCCCCGCGCCGCGGACCACCCGGGTTTCCACGGTGCCGCCGGAGAGCAGCCCGGACACTAGTGCGGCCAGCGGCCTGCGCCGTGACTGGCCAACCACGATGTGGGTAGCGGCGGACTTTCGGGCGTAGTCGAGCAGGGCACGGGAGGGGTCGGACGCGGAGACCGTGTGGTACGTTCCGCCCAGGTCAACCACCAGCCTCCGCTGTGCCTCCAGGGCCTGCGGCGACTCCCCCGCGGTGCCCTCAGCGGTGCGGACATGCACGGCCACCAGGTCGCCGCCGTCGCTCCTTTCCAGGATCCGGGCGGCGCGGCGGATGAGCAGCTCTGCGTCGCCGCTGCCGTTGAGCCCAATGACTATCCGTTCCCGTGCCATGCCGCCATTCTCCCACCAGGATCCGGCGCCGTTTTCGCCGCCTCACCCGGGGCGCTGTGTGGTCCGTCATAGCGGCGTTAAGGATGCGTCAAGATCCCCCGGAATCCGGTTGCGGCACGCACGGGCGGTACTAGATTCGGCTGTGCCCGTGGCGCCGTGCTGCGGACTGAAAGGCTTTCATGACCACCATGAGCAGGCCGCCGGCGGACCCGTCGGCCCTCCGACGCACGCGGAAGGCGGCCCTCACTGGCTGGCTTCTGTTCGGGCTGCAGGACACTAAGGGTTCCCACCAGGGGCCAGGCGGCGTCGCGGCCGACGAGGAGAAGAAGCACCACTGGTGGCAGGTGATGTGCCTGACCGGCGTGGACTACTTCTCAACCCTTGGCTACCAGCCGGCCATCGCGGCACTCGCGGCCGGCGCCATCTCTCCGGTGGCCACGCTGGTCCTCGTAGCCGTGACGCTGCTGGGTGCCCTCCCGGTGTACCGCCGGGTAGCCGGCGAGAGCCACCGCGGCGAAGGTTCCATCGCCATGCTGGAGCGGCTGCTCCCCCGCTGGGGCGGGAAACTGCTGGTGCTGGTGCTGCTGGGGTTTGCGGCGACCGACTTCATGATCACCATGACGCTGTCCGCTGCCGACGCCACCGCCCACCTGATCGAGAACCCGTTTGCACCGGACGTCCTGCACGGCCAGGAGGTGGCCGTGACCCTGGTCCTGCTTGCTTTGCTCGCCGCGGTCTTCCTGCGCGGTTTCAAGGAGGCCATCGGCGTCGCCGTGGTCCTGGTGGTTGTCTACCTGGGGCTCAATGTGGTGGTCGTCGCCCGGTCGCTCGCGGAGGCCTTCGCCCACCCGGTCGCCCTCGGCGACTGGTGGCAGACCCTCAATACCTCGCACGGGAATCCGCTGATGGCAGTGGCCGTAGCCCTGCTGGTCTTCCCCAAGCTGGCGCTCGGGCTGTCCGGCTTCGAAACCGGTGTGGCGGTGATGCCGCAGGTCCGCGGCGCCGCAGGCGACACCGAGGAGAACCCGGCCGGACGGATCCAGGGGACGCGGAAGATGCTGACCACCGCTGCCGTGATCATGAGCTCCTTCCTGGTCACGAGCAGCTTCACCACCGTGGTCCTGATTCCGGAGGACCAGTTCCTGCCGGGCGGGCAGGCGAACGGCAGGGCGCTGGCATTCCTCGCCCATGAATACCTGGGTGCCGGCTTCGGAACCGTGTATGACCTCAGCACCATCGCCATCCTCTGGTTCGCCGGGGCGTCCGCGATGGCCGGCCTGCTCAACCTCGTCCCCCGCTACCTGCCGCGGTATGGCATGGCGCCCGAATGGGCCAAGGCGGTCCGTCCGCTCGTGCTGGTGTTTACGCTGATCGGGTTCCTGGTCACCTGGCTGTTTGATGCCGACGTCGACGCCCAGGGCGGTGCGTACGCCACCGGCGTGCTGGTGCTGATGACCTCGGCAGCGGTGGCCGTGACGCTCTCCGCCCGCAGGCTGCAGCAGCGGAAGCGGACCATCGGCTTCGGTGTGATCGCGGTGCTTTTTGTCTACACCACGGTCACCAACATCTTTGAGCGCCCTGAAGGGATCCGGATCGCGGGGTTCTTTATCCTCGGTATCGTCAGCATTTCGCTGCTGTCCAGGGTGCTGCGCTCCTTCGAACTGCATGCCACACACGTCAGGCTGGACACCCAGGCCCTCGAGTTCATGGCGGAGAACCTGTCCGGCCCCATCGGGATCATCGCCCATGAACCCGTCCGCCAGACGGCGGAGGCGTACCGGCATAAACTCGCGTCCGTCACCGAGGCAAGCCACTTCCCCGCCGACTACCAGGCGCTGTTCCTCGAAGTCATCGTGGACGATTCGTCAGACTTCGAGACGGCGCTGGAGGTCCGGGGTGTTATGCGGCACGGGTTTGCGGTGCTGGAGGTGCACGGACCTGTTGTGCCGAACACCATCGCCTCCGTGCTCCTGCACATCCGCGACGTAACCGGGCTGATGCCGCACGTCTATTTCCGTTGGACGGAAGGCAACCCCGTGGTGAACCTCCTGAAGTTCCTGGTGCTGGGCGAGGGCGAGATTGCCCCGGTGACGCGCGAGATCCTGCGGGAGGCCGAACCGGACATCACCAAGCGGCCCTGGGTGCACGTGGGCTGAGCCATTCCGACGGCGGCGCTTGGGTTCGCGGTGAAGCTGTGCTTTGCGGCCCGGCCCGCCCGGGCGGGTGGGCGCGGGCGCGCTCAGGAGGCTGCATCGAGCTTCCCGTGCGATGCCCTTCGTAGCGTTTCCTGGATGCCGTCCAGGGAGAGTGCCAGTTCTTCAGCAAGGGCCGCCACGATCATGAAGGATGGTGTGGCGATTCGACCCGTCTCGATCTTCCTGAGTGTCTCAGGGGAAATTCCGGCCCCAAGGGCCACCTGGACCAGTGTCCGCCCTCCCCGTGCAGCACGGAGCATCTCACCGAGCAGTTTCCCTGCACGGACATCTTCTGGGCTCAGCGGGACTCTGACCATCTTCCCAGCGTAGTACCGTTATAACAATAACGGTAACTATGCTGGAGGATTCATTGATTGAACTGCTCACGCCCCGGGAAGTTGACCAGGCCCGGCTTTCCGGACAATTCGTGGCAAAGACCCTGTCGGACCTGCGGGACCGAATCCAGCCTGGAACGAATCTCCTGGAAATCAACGATTGG
>DATCVX010000361.1:0-2096 GCA_036566705.1 Arthrobacter sp.
TTCGGCCTCTGGCTGCTTAGTCCCCCGGTGCGGCCTCACTATTGGCAAAGCAACGGCCGAAACGCTGCCCGATGTGTCAGCCACCGTCTTCCGCTGACGCAGCCACCCTGCCATGGGACTCTTGCAGCACTTCCGGATGTCCTGCTGCATGCGCTGCTATGCCTGCCGGAACTCGAATCCCTCGTCATGGTGGAGTGTGCGTACAACCGGGGAGACGTCGATCCTTCATATCTCCTCCGCCACCTGTCCGGCAATCGTTGCGGCAAGGCACGGAACGTGCTGTCCAAGGTGGACCGGGGCGCGGATTCCCTCCTCGAAACCTTGGCCAGAGTGCTGTTCAGGGATGCCGGCATTTCCACTGAGACCCAAGTATGGATCGACGGCGTTGGGCGGGTTGATTTCCTTTTGGAAGGTTTCCTCATTGTGGAGATTGACGGGCTCGCCTTCCACCTCGAAGCACGGCAATTCAAAAAAGACCGACGCAGAGACAACTCCGCAACAGTGCAGGGAATGCCGGTGCTCAGGTTCTTCTACGATGACGTAGTTCACGCGCCCGAATCTGTCCTGGCCCAGGTTCGGGAGGTGCTGGCCAGGGGTTCGCTGCGGTGGCCCCAGCCGAACCGGCCCAGTTATCAACGCAACCGTGTCCAAGGTAGCTGGTGATACATCAGGGAGCCGCCCGAAACTGGGCCGGTGCGGCAGGCGCAGCCGCAGTCTAGTAGCTCAGGAGCGGGGTGACCTTGATGGTGTCGCCGGAAACGTCCAGGCGGGTGGTGAAGCTGAAGTCCACCTCTTCATTGAGCGGGAACTTCGTGCCCGTGAAGGAGTTCTGCTGGACCGCTTCCACCCGGGCTTTGCCGTCGAGCGGCGCCACCACCCAGCGGCCGCCGAAGGGCTCGATGGAGATCTCCGGGTATTCGGTGATGCTCCACTTGATGGTGCCGTCGTACACGGTGTTGTTGCTGGCGTAGTAGAAGGGGCAGTCCGGCTGGAGTTTCTGCTGTTTCTGGGCCTCGGCGGCACAGGTGTCCAGGAACTCCTTGACCTTCGCCCCGACGTCCTGCCGGAGATCCTGGGTGGCCTGGGTCAGCAGGTTCAGCGGCGCGACAGGGACGCTGCTGGTGGTAACCGTGGCGCGTGTGGACGGGGCGGCAAAGTACTCGCCGTTCAGGGACGCCTCATATTCACCGGGGTAGAAGACGGCAAAGGAGTTGCGGCCGTTGGGCATGTTGACCGGCACACCGTTGACGGTGGCCTCGCTGGCGTTCACCACCGTGATGTCCACAGTGGGCAGCCGCGACGGGACAAAGGCCCAGGTGTTGAAGAAAAGCCATTCGGTGCCGGTCTTCTCCAGGATGAATTCGGTGCGCAGCCGGCTGCCGTCGATGGTGTATTCCATCGGGACCATCACCTGGTTGCGGGGACGTTCTTCGGCGTCGCCGATCTTGACGTTGGCGAACCGTGAGGCTGCTGTTTGCAGGGCGGTTCCGTCCAGCATCGCAGCGTTTGCCTGCGGCACGGTGGCGCGCAGCAGGCCCAGCGCCTTACCGCCGTCGCCGCTGTGCAGCGCGTCCAGGTACTCGCGTACAGGCTGCTGCGGACTGGCCACCGTGTTGTTCACGAGGTTCACCGCCACGATGGCCCCGGCCACGGCGAGCATGAGGCCCAACAGCCATCCGGCCGCGATCCTCACCAACGCTTGACTCATCTGCACGTCCCCCACGTTACCTGCAAGCCCGCAGATTCCCGGTGCCGGTGCCCCCCGGCGTGACGCTGAAAAGCCGCTTTCCCAACGTCCGACGGCGGCACCCGGTTCCGTGGAACATCGTCAGTTTGTGCCTACCGGCGGCGTCGGGACGACGTGCCGAACACGCCGCGGAGTAGTTCCCTGCCGAGCTGGGTGCCCATGGAACGGACCATGCTTTTCAGCCCGCCGCCCAGTGCCCCGCCGAGAGCTCCGGCGAGGTCACCCACCATGTCGCCACCCGCCGGGGCGGACCGTTCCGGGGCGCGCGGGGCGCGCGGAGCACGCTGGGCGCGCGGGGCGCGCCCTTCATCGGCGCTCTCCGGTACAGGAAACGAGGCCGGTGCCGGAC
>DATCVX010000362.1:0-4050 GCA_036566705.1 Arthrobacter sp.
GCGTTCCGGGGCGCACCGGTGTCGGACGCCATCGGGAGCCCGGTCCCGGCGGCCTTTCGGCAAACCGGCGGCCGGGAGCGTCGGATCTGGGTCCAGTTGGCGGCATGCTTTGACATTGCGGAGGCCAGCGGCTGCCCGCTCGCTGATGTGCTGACACGGTTCGCCGCCCAGCTGGAGGTGGAGGACGACGCCGAAGCGGCCCGGCAGACCGCCCTCGCCGGCCCCCGGGCCACCGTCAGCCTGCTGACATGGCTTCCACTGATGGGACTTGGGCTGGGCATCGCTTTGGGCGTGGACCCGTTGGCCATTCTGGTCGGGACGCCCCTGGGCCTGGCCTCCCTGGCGGCCGGCGTCGTCCTCACCGTCGCCGGCCGGATCTGGTCGGCCCGGCTGGTCCGGGCGGCCGCCGGGGCGGGGGTGCCATGACCGCGCTGCTGCCTGCCGCACTCGTCCTGGGATGCCTGGCCGCCGCCGCGGTCCTTGCTTTTGCCGGCCCGGGAGGGGTGGGGCAACGGCTGAAGAGCCTGGATCTTGGCCCAGGAGCAGGTTCGCGGCCTGATCGGTGGCTGCGTGAACGGCCGGGTGAAATGCCTGGAAGTCCCGACGGCCTGCGGGACACCGCGATGATGCTGGAACTGGTCGCCGCCATGCTGGACGCCGGCTCCGGCATCGGGCGTTCACTGGAGCTCGTCGCAGCCACAGCGTCCCCCGGGCACCGCCGGTCACTGCGGCCTGTTGTCTCTGCCCTTGCCATCGGGGCCGACTGGGACACAGCCTGGCGCAGCTCAGAAGTCCGTCTGCCCGAAATCCTGGAAATGCGTGACGCGCTGGGCTTCGCGGCTCTGACCGGGGCCCCGTCGTCGGCCATCCTGTATGCGCAGGCCGCCAGGATCCGCCGTGAAAGGTTCCGGGCGGCCGAGAAGCGCGCAGCGTCCCTCGGCGTGAAGCTGGTGATTCCCTTGGGGCTGTGTTCGCTTCCGGCCTTCATCTGCCTTGGCGTGGTCCCCGTGCTGCTTGCACTGGTGCCATCCTGACCCCAGGAAGCCTCCTTCTGACCACCGCTGCCCTCCTGACCACCGCTGCCCTCCTGAACCCCGGTGTCCTCCGGGCCGCGTGCCTCAGCCCGGGCCTTGCTCCTGACCAGCGGCGGGCTCTGCGCCTCAGGTCGCGCGCCGGTCCATTCCTCCACAACCCCTCCACAACGGCGCCGCAGCACACTCTTATCCACTTAGGGCAACAGGTCCCTTACCGGCGCCGGGCGGGCCCGGAAGAGTCGGAGGTGCCGGCAACCGGGCCGGACCACTGAAAGGACAAACCATGTTGATGAACCAAAGCACCGCCGTCGCCGCCACTGCACACCGGGCTTCAGCCGCCGGGACCGCAGCCGAAGGAGTGCCCGCACCGCAGCAGCGCGGTGGCACGGAAGGAACGGACAGCAACGTCGTAGAGCTGTACCCGGGCGCCAGCGGGCGCGGGCAACGCCGCGGCCGGATGGGGCGCCGCGGCTCAGAAGCGGGTATGGCCACCGCCGAATACGCCATCGCCACCCTCGCAGCCGTGGGATTCGCGGGGCTGCTGGTCTTCATCCTTCGCAGTGACGAAGTGCGCGGCTTCCTCCTGACCCTGATCCGCACGGCGCTGGCCCTGCCATGACCCGCGTGCGGCCCAGGCCCCGGCCGGGTCGCCGTGCCGGTTGCTGCCGGCGCCGCCGTCCCGGGCCGGGGAACGCCCGCGGAGCCGTGACTGCGGAATTCGCGGTGGCGCTTCCGGCCGTGCTCCTGCTCCTGGCGCTGTTGCTTGCGGGTGCGGCTGCAGGAGCTACCCAGCTCCGGCTTGAAGAGGCAGCGCTCGCCAGCGCCAGGGCACTCGCCCGGGGTGAAGGCCCGGCCGCGGCCGAAGCGATCGTGGGCAGGCTGGCCGGGTCCTCCGCCACCGCGTCCATCGCCGCCGACGGCGAATGGGTCAGCGTCACCGTTGCAGACAGGGTGGCGGGGCCCCTGGGGGCAACGGTGCCGTGGACCCTGACTGCCAGGGCCTCCACCCGCAATGAAACCGCCCGGGCCCACGGCCTGACTGCGCCAAGCACGGCTGCGCCACGTACGGCTGCTCAACGCCTGCCTGCCGAAGGCACGGCTGCGCCACGTACGGCTGCCCAGGCCGCCCCGGCCCTTCAGCCAGCGTGGGCGCGGCACGAGGCCAGGGCGGATGCGGCATGAGCGGCCGTCACCTGGACCACCGGGAGCGCGGATCAGGAACGGTCCTGGCCGCCGGACTGGCGCTGGTGGTGATCGTGGCCATGTCGCTGGTGCTGTTGCTGGCCCAGTCGGCCGTGATGGCCAGCAGGGCGGCGGCAGCGGCGGATCTTGCGGCACTCGCCGCGGCGGACGCACTCCGCGGCCTGACCGTGGGGGAGCCGTGCGCAGTGGCCGCGGACGTGGCCGGCCAGCACGCCGCCAGGGTAGTCAGCTGCAGCGCAGGCGCGGGCCAGACCATAGAGGTCAGCACCGAGCTCGTAGCCAGGACCGTACTGGGAACAGCCACCGGACGGGCGAGGGCAGGCCCGCCGCCGTAGCGAGCAACGTCCGGGCTACCCTGCGGCCGCAAGTTGCCCGGGGGTTGGCATGCTCACGCTCTAAGGCGCCGGAAGGGGGCTACCTGGGGACGGGAGATGCCTCGCTGGCGTCCTTGAGCAGGACATCGATGAGGGTGATCGCAGCCGCCTTGTCCAGCGGATTGTTCTTGTTCCCGCATTTGGGGGACTGCACGCAGGACGGGCAGCCCGCTTCGCACTCGCAGGCCTCGATGGCGTCCCGGGTGGCTGAGAGCCACACCTTGGCCTTATCGAAGCCGCGCTCGGCGAAGCCCGCGCCGCCCGGGTGCCCGTCATACACAAAGATGGTGGGCACTCCGGTGTCGGCGTGGATGGCAGTCGACACACCGCCAATGTCCCACCGGTCGCTGGAAGCCACCAGCGGCAGGAGCCCGATCGCGGCGTGTTCGGCCGCGTGGAGGGCGCCCGGAAACTGCGCCTCAATGAGCCCCGCACCCGTGAGGGAGCGGTTTTCCACCACGAACCAGACGGCCTTGGTAAACAGGTCCCGGGCGCCCAGCTCCAGCGGCTCCTCACCCAGGATCTCATTGGAGATCAAGGCCTTGCGCTGAAAGGAGACCACCTGCGTTGTCACCTTCACATCGCCGAAGTGCACGGCGACATCGCCCCATTGCGCCGTGCGCAGCGTCCCCAGCACTTCGATCTGGGTCACGTCACGGGCAGTGGTGTAGTAGTCCGGATTTGCCCGCCGGACAACCACGCAGTGTTCGTCCTCGTTCAGGTCTTCCACCACGTAGCTGTCACCCTGGTGGACGTAGACGGCCCCGGTATGGGCCTGGTAGTGCGTCTGCGGGGAGTCCATGGTCCCCAGCAGGGAGCCGGTGTCGGCGTCAACAATGCTCACGGGGCCGCCGCCGTCGGCTCGGAGGTTCACCATGGCGGCGGCACTCTGGGAGTGCGTCCAGAACCACCCAGCGGGGCGGCGGCGCAGGTAGCCCTGGGCCACCAGCTGTCCCAGCAGCTTCTCGGCCGTGCTGCCGAAGAGGCCGAGCTCGGACACACCGAGCGGCAGCTCAGCGGCCGCGGCGCACAGATGCGGCCCCAGCACGTACGGATTGGAGGGATCAAAAACGGTGGCTTCAACGGAGACGTCAAAAATGGCCTCGGGATGGTTCACCAGATAGGTGTCCAGGGGGTCATCGCTGGCCACAAACGCGGCGATGGCGTCCTGGCCTGCGCGGCCCGCCCGGCCGATCTGCTGGAAGAGGGAGGCCCTGGTACCGGGCCAGCCTGCCACCAGCACCGCATCCAGCCCCGAGATGTCGATTCCGAGCTCCAGCGCGGAGGTGCTGGATACGCCCAGGAGCTCGCCGGACCGGAGGGCCTTCTCCAGGGCGCGGCGTTCTTCCGGCAGGTAACCGGAGCGGTAGGCCGCCACCCGCTGCGGCAGGCTGGGGTCCACCTCATCCAGCAGGCGCTTCGTGATCGAAGAGATGGTC
>DATCVX010000363.1:0-6443 GCA_036566705.1 Arthrobacter sp.
TGCCCGGCCGATCCGCCCGCGACGCCGCCGGGGTTGATGTTGACCACCATGACCCACTTGATGTTGGCGGGGTCGCCGTCAACAGCCAGCGGGAAGAGGTCCGGGCACTCCCAGAGCCCGCCCGTGGCGTTCGCCGGTCCGAACTCGCTCAGGAGCGTCCAGTCCTTGAGGTTCCCGGATTTGTACAGCAGTACCTTATGATCGGTGGCCTCGACGGCGGCCATCACCCAGTAGCCGCCGCCATCCGGGGTGCTGTACCAAAAGACCTTGGGGTCGCGGAAGTTTGCCGAGTTCCGGTTCAGCACCGGGTTGGCGGCGTACTTGGTCCAGGTCTGGCCGTCGTCCAAGCTGTAGGCCAGGGACTGGGCCTGCAGTCCCTGATGGGGCGAGCCCGGTTTGTACGCGCTGGTGAACACGGCCACCAGCGGCGGGTTCTCCGCGGTTCCGAACCCTGAGGTGTTGTCCTTGTCCACCACCACGCTGCCGGAGAAGATGTCCTGCTGGTCATCGGTGGCGATGGCCAGCGGCTGCTCCGTCCAGTGCGTCAGGTCCTTGGACGTGGCATGCCCCCAGGACATGTTGCCCCACGCGTTTCCCGAAGGGTTGTGCTGGTAATACAGGTGGTAGATGCCCTTGTGGAAGACCATTCCGTTGGGATCGTTCATCCAGTTCTGCGTCGGTGAGTAGTGGAAGGCCGGCCGGTACTGTTCCCCGCCGAGGGGCGTTCCGGAACCGTCGCCAACCTCGGAAACGGTTCGTGCGGCCGGTGCGTGGGTTTCAGCAGCAGCCGTGGCCGCATTGCCCCAGGCCGGACCGGATCCGGCGAGTGTTGCGGTGAGGCTGAGGCCAGCCAGGGTGAGTGCCGAACACGTACGGACTGTTCGGGATTTGTTGATCTGCATGGATAGGGGTTGCCCTTCATCGCGCGTGCCTATTGGATAGACAACGTTGTCAGTGACAGGAACGGTATGGGATGTCCACAAGACAAGTCAACGGTCTAAACAGTCATGTCCCGGTCTTGGAGCGGTCCGGCGCCGGCCCCTGCAATAATCGGAACCAACGTGTGTCCGGGTGCAGCGAAGCCCGGCGCGCAAGCAACAACGTGCAAAGCATCAATGTAAGTTCGGGCCCATCACACCAGGCGAGGCGGACATCCATGAAGGCTCCAGACCAGCAGTACGCGCAATTCTCCGAAACGCAGGGTTCCCCCGGCGGCGGGGCGGCTGGTCTCGGGCCCGTGGATCTGCATCTCCTGCAGCGCCTCGCGGATGCACACGGCGTGGGTACGTCGTTCCATGGCTGGGACGGGCTGCCGCACAGCGTCGCCCCGGCCACCCTGATCAAGGTCCTGGCCGCGCTGGGGGTCCCGGCGCATTCCGATGAGCTGATCGAGGCTGCCCTGGCCGAGGCGGAACTTGCGCCGTGGCGGCGGATGCTGCCGCCCGCCGTCGTGGTCCAGGAGGGTGAAACCGCGCTGGTTCCCGTGCACGTCCGGGACGGCGCCACTGCCCGCCTGCACGTGGAGCTTGAATCCGGAGCCGGCGAGCCCGTGGATGCCGTCCAACAGGACATCTGGGTGCACCCGCAGGACGTGGACGGAGTTGCCACCGGGCGCGCCACGTTCGCTGTGCCGGAGGGGCTGCCGCTGGGCTGGCACACGCTGCATGCCGAGTCCGACGGCGTCACCGCCCAGGGTGCGCTGGTGGTGGTTCCGGCGCGGCTCACCACCGCCGCGCCGCTGCTGGAGCGCCGCGGCTGGGGCCTGGCCACGCAGCTGTATTCCGTGCGGTCCAAACGGTCCTGGGGGATCGGCGACTTCGCGGACCTGGCGGATCTGGCCACGCTCAGTGGTGCCCGGGGAGCGGACTATGTCCTGGTCAACCCGCTGCACGCCGCCGAGCCCGTTCCGCCGGTCCAGCCCTCGCCCTACTCACCGTCCACGCGCCGGTTCTTCAACCCCCTCTACATCCGGGTAGAGGCCATCCCCGAGCTTGCCTACCTGAAACCGCGCAGGCGGGCCGCGGTGGACCGGCTCCAGGAACAGGTCCACGGACTGAACAGGGACGCCGAGAAGCTGGACCGGAACGCCGTCTACGCGGCCAAGCTCCAGGCCTTGGAACTGCTGTACCACGCCCGCCGCGCACCGGCGCGGCAAGCGGCGTTCGACGAATTCTGCCGGATCTCGGGCCAGGGGCTGGACGACTTCGCGCTGTGGTCCGCCATCCGCGAGGACCTGGCGCCGGAGGATCCGCTCTGGGCCGATCCGGACTGCGCCCTGGGATCGCCTGAAGCCGAATCGCTGAGGGAAAAGCTGGCGGACAGGATCGGCTTCCACCGCTGGCTCCAGTGGATCTGCGACGAACAGCTGGAGAACGCGCAACAGGCCGCACGCAGGGCGGGGATGCGGCTGGGCGTTGTCCATGACCTGGCTGTCGGCGTTGACCTGAGCAGCGCCGACGCCTGGACGCTGCGCGGTGTCCTTGCCCCCGGAGTTAGCGTGGGCGCGCCGCCGGACATGTACAACCAGCTGGGCCAGGACTGGAACCAGCCGCCCTGGCATCCCACCCGGCTGGCCGAGGCTGGCTACGCACCCTTCCGCAACATGCTCTCAACGGTGCTTCGGCACGCAGGCGGCATCCGCGTGGACCACGTGCTTGGCCTGTTCAGGCTGTGGTGGGTCCCCGCCGGCAACTCGCCGCGGGACGGCGCCTACGTCAAGTACGACCACGATGCCCTGATCGGCATCCTGGCGCTCGAGGCCCAGCGCGCCGGCGCCGTGGTGATCGGCGAGGACCTCGGCACCTTCGAGCCGTGGGTCCGTGACTACCTTGCCGCGCGCGGCATCCTGGGGACGTCCATCCTGTGGTTTGAGAACGACGGCGACTCACCCCTTCCGCCGGAAAGATACCGGACGCAGGCCCTCGCCAGCGTCAATACGCACGACCTGCCGCCCACCGCCGGCTACCTGGCCGGCCACCATGTGGCGCTGCGCAGCAGGCTGGGCTTGCTGGAGCGTTCCGAGGCGGAGGAGCTGGCGGAGCACACGGCCACGCTGGAAAAGATGATGGGACTGCTGCGCGAACGCGGGCTGCTGCCCGGAAGCGACGCCAGCGAGGAGCGCACCATTGTGGCGCTGCACCGCCTGCTTGCCCAGTCGCCGTCGGTCCTGCTCGGGGTTGCGCTGGTGGACGCGGTGGGGGAGCGGCGGGTGCAGAACCAGCCCGGCACCACCGAGGCGCTGTACCCGAACTGGCAGGTCCCGCTGGGCGGTCCGGACGGAAAGCCGGTGTTCATTGACGACCTCCCCGCCAACGAGCGGTTCAACACTTTGCTGGCCGCAGTCTCGGACGCGCTCTCATGAGCGCGGGGCCTGTTCTCGTAGTCGGCGGCACCGGCATGTTGGGCAGCCAGGTTGCCACGGAACTGGTCAAACGCGGAAAGCAGGTGCGGGCGCTGGTCCGTCCGGGCTCCGATGCGTCCCGGCTCGAAGCCGCCGGAGTGGAGATCGCACGGGGCGACATGATGGACGCCTGGTCGCTGCTGCGGGCAATGGAGGGCGCCGACGCCGTGATCACCTCCGCAGCCGGCTACACCCGGCACCGCAAGGGTGACACCCCTAAAACCGACACCGTGGGCAACACCAACCTGGTCGAAGCCGCCAGCCGCACAGGCATCCGGCGCTTTGTCCTGACCAGCATCCTCACCTGCGACCAGACGCCGCAGGTTCCGCACTTCTGGCATAAGAAGCTGACGGAGGACAAGCTTCAGGAACTGGGCGTACCGTTCGTGGCGCTCCGTCCCGGCGCGTTCCTGGACCAGGTCACCCGGTTCGGCGGCGATCCGTTCAGGAAAGGCCGGCTCACGTGGATGGGATCGCCCCGGATCCCGTTGACCTTTGTGCTCACGTCCGATCTCGCCGGCTACCTCGCGGAGGCGGTTGACCTTCCGGATCTCGACGGCCGGCGCATCGACATCGGCTGGGACCGGCCAGTGGGCATGCAGGACGTCGCGGATATCGCCGGGCGGCTCACCGGCAAAACCCTCAGTGTCCGCACCGTCCCTGCCGGCATTCTGCGCGCGGCGGGAACGGTGCTGGCGCCGGTCAGCCCCATGGCCAAGGATCTTTCCGCCATGATCGCGTGGTTCCAGACCGGCCGCTATGTCGCCGACACCACCCTCCAGCGGCAGTTCTTCGGCGAGCCGCCCACTGCCGAGCTCGCCATCCGGCGGTTTGTCACGGGCCTGGGGCAGCCGCTCAAGGGCTGACGCTCGTCTACCTCAAGCAACGCGGGGTCACTTCCTGCCCTTCCAAGGGCTCAAATTGGGCAATAAATGACCCCGCGTTGCTCTATGCAGGGGGTTAGCCCGCCGTGAGCAGGTGGGTGACGTGGTCGTACCGGAAGGTGACCGGGCCGCCGTCGTGCTTGTACGAGATGTCGCCGCCGTTGGCCACACCGTCGGCGCCGTAGTTCAGTGTCCAGCTGCGGTTCAGCGCAGCCTTGAACTGATACGTCCCGGCCGGCAGGTCGGGCACAGCCAGTTTCCACACCATGGTTGCCGGGTCCAGGGACAACTGGGCCTGGTCGCAGGCGGGATCCCAGTCGGCAGCGCAGCCGAGCTCGCTGTCCAGGCTGCCGGCGATGGCAACCGCCCCCGGCTGCTGCGAGGCGTACACGGCACTGACGACGTGCGTGCTGTTGTCGTAGCGGAACGTGACGGCCCCACCTGGGTGGTCCAGGACGATGTCCGGCCCGTTGAGGACCCCGCCCGCGCCGTAATTCACATCCCAGGTGCCATTGAGCGCGGCCTTGTACTTGTACTGTCCGGCGGGCAGGTCAACGGTCAGCCGCCAGATCCTGTCCGCTGGATCGAGGGTCATCATGGCCTGCGGGCAGGCAGGATCCCATTCCGCGCATCCCATCTGCAGGTTCAGGTCCCCGGCCACAGTCACCGAGCCGGGCTGCGGGGCTTCCCCCACGAACACTGTCCGCGTTTCGCTGGCCACGCTGAAGCCGGGGCCCGTCATGGCGGCGCGGTACTGCACCTTCGTGCCGTCGGCGAGTTCCAGGGCAGTCAGGTCATCCACCACCGAGTACACCGGCGATGAATCGTCCGAGCCCACGGCCGTCCACTCTCCACCGGCCACGCTGCGCTCGAAGGACACAGCGTGGCTGGATTTTTCCGGATCGGCCGTGGCGCTGAGCTCCACGGAACCCTCCACGCTGCTGCCCTCAACCGGCTTCTGAATGGTCAGGATCGGCGCCGGAACCGAGGCTGCCTTGGACGCGCTGGTGGCCGTGTGGCCGCCGTTGTCCAGGACGGTGGCCCGGTATTCGAGGGCGGTACCGGCATCCAAAGCCGCGACGTCGTGGAATACCTGGTAGGGGGCGGTGTCGTCGGTGCCGATCGGTGCCCAGCCGCCGCCGGCTGTTTTCGCCTCGAAGGTGACCTCGTAGAACGAAGCACCGCCGACGTCGGCCGTTACCTTGATCCGGCCGTTGTCCGCGGGTGCCGCGGCAGGTTCCTGGAGCGCGACGGCGGGAGCCGCCTTGGAGTGCGGAATGCGGCCCGAGGACTGGTAGACGACGGCGGACAGCGGCGGTACGGTGACCGTCAGCTTCCCGTCCGCTGAGGTCTTGGCTTCCTCGGCGGCGTCGCCGTAAATCCGGGTGTACGTGCGCTTGTCGATGTAGGTGGGCACGTCCGCCGTCTGTGGCTGCTCGCTGTTGTTCAGGGCAACGACGTATTCGCGCTGGTCTTCGGAGTCCGTGCGCGAGAAGGCATAGATCCCGGGACCATAAGAGGCGTAGCGGTGCTGGTGGGCGCCGTCGCGCAGGGCCGGGTGTTCCTTGGTCAGGGCCGCGAGCTGGCTGATCTTGGCGTACAGCGGGTGGCCGGCGTTGAAGTTGTCGGTGGCGTGCGTGGCGTCGGTTCCCAGCAGGTCGTCGTCGAGGTACTCCGGAACCTGGCTGGCGAAGAGTGTCTGCCGGGCATCCTGGTCCCCGCCCGGGCCGGTGAAGCCCTGCTCGTCGCCGTAGTAGATCACGGGGTTGCCGCGGGAGAAATACATCAGTTCGTGGGCGAGTTGGTCGCGGGCCACCTGCTCGGTGTCGGTTGACCCGGGGTTGTCGGCTGCGATGAAGCTGCCGATCCGGCCCATGTCGTGGTTGCCCAGGAAGGTGGGCAATTGGTAGACGTTGGAATCGGCGTCCGTGTACCAGTCGTCGCCGGCGAAGAAGGTCTCCAGGGAGCGGGTGGCCTGTCCCTTGGATGCGAAGCTGCGCGCGGCGTCCTGGAACGGAAAGTCCAGCACGGCCTGCATCTGGTTGCGGGTGGTGAACTGCGAGGTGAATGACTTGGACGTGTCGAAGACTTCGCCGAACATAAAGAACTCGTCCTTGCCCTGCGCCTTGGCGTAGCTGAGGACCTCCGGGCCGAATTCC
>DATCVX010000364.1:0-8313 GCA_036566705.1 Arthrobacter sp.
ATCGCCATCCGCTCCATGATGTACCTGTCCCTGACGTACGACCACCGCCTGGTGGACGGCGCAGACGCAGGCCGCTTCCTGCAGACCCTGAAGGCCCGCCTTGAAGAAGGCGCCTTCGAGGCTGACCTGGGCCTGTAGCCCGGGCTCAAGCCGTACGACGGCGGTGCATGCACCGGTGGGAAACCGCCGGAACGCGTGCGCCGCCGTCGCGTTTTAAGTGCCCGGCCGGAACCACAGGCGCGACACACGGACCGGCACGGCCAGCCTTACTACATGGCGTAGAACGTCTGGCTAGACTGTTGCCATGATTATCGTCTACAACATCATGGTCTTCCTGCACATCGTCGGCGCCGCCATGATCGTCGGCATCTGGATCGGCAACATGAAGAAGCCCACGGTCCACCCCCGGCAGTTCGACGGCGCAGCGCTTCAGCTCATCACCGGCATCGTGATGATGGGCCTGATCCCCGCCCTGGACATGGACGCGAACTACTTCAAACTGGGCATCAAGTTCGCGATCGCGCTGGCCGTGGGCGTCCTGGCCTTCATGGGACGCCGCAAGTACAAAAAGGGCGAAGACATCAGCAAGGGCCTCGCCCACAGCGTGGGCGGGCTGGCGCTGCTCAACGTGGCCATCGCCACCCTGTGGAACTGACCCTTTACACAACACACCACGACGGCGCCACTCCCCTTGTCTGGGAGCGGCGCCGTCGCTGTTTACGCCATGCGGTCACAATCCACTGAGAGCGGACAGCCCGTGCATGGGCGCCGCAGAGTCCCTAGGATGGGAACCGGCGGGGCCCTGGCAGGAGCCGGCCCCGGTTCGAATCTACCTTTGAGGAGTGGACATGGCTGCAACACGCACCGCACACACAGTATGGAACGGCGACCTGATTTCCGGTTCGGGTCAGACCACGCTGGACAGCTCAGGCCTGGGCACATTTGAGGTCACCTGGAAGGCGCGCACCGAAGCCGCCGAGGGCAAGACGAGCCCGGAAGAGCTGATCGCCGCGGCCCACGCCAGCTGTTTCTCGATGGCTTTCAGCCACGCCCTGGCCGGTGCCGGCCACGCCCCGGAGGAAGTCAACACCAAGGCGGCCGTGACCTTCGTTCCCGGCACCGGCATCACCGGCAGCCACCTGACCATGTCCGCCAAGGTTCCCGGCATTTCTGAAGAGGAATTCCAGAAGATCGCCGCCGAAGCCAAGGTTGGCTGCCCCGTGTCCGGTGCGCTGGCCAGCATCGACATCACCCTGGACGCGACCCTGGAGTCCTGATCCAGCCAGGCAGCGGCGCTCGTAGCAGCTGAAAACAATAGGCCCTGCTCCCGACGGATTACCGTCGGGAGCAGGGCCTGTTGCGTGCCCGCAGCCTTTTGAGCTCCGGGCGTGCGTCAGTCGCCGTGCCGCCGTGCGGGCAGCGGAGCGGGCTTGAGCCGTCGGTAGCCTTCGCGGACGGGCGGGCGGTCCGTGGGCAGTTCCTGGACCATCTCCTTCAGTGCGCCGATCCCGTATTCCAGCTGGGGATCCTGGCCTGCGGCATAGGCGTGCGGCGGGTAGGCCACCTCGATGTCCGGGTCCACACCGTAGTTTTCGACGCTCCAGCCCACACCTCCGCCGAACCAGGTGGCGTACCGGGGCTGGGTCACGCCTGTGCCGTCCGCCAGCGAGTACCTGTTGTCGATCCCGACGACGCCGCCCCAGGTCCGTGTACCGATCACCGGGCCGATGCCGCGGAGTTTCGAGACCTGGGTGATGATGTCGCCGTCGGACCCGGCGAATTCATCAGCCAGGATAATCACCGGCCCGCGCGGGGCGTGATGCGGGTAGGTGCGGGGCGCCTCGCCGCGGGGCATGCTCCAGCCGGTGACCTTGCGGCCGATCAGTTCCGCAACCAGCTGGGACGTGTGCCCGCCGCGGTTGCGCCTGACGTCCACGATCAGCCCGTCCAGCGCCGTTTCGGTATCGAGGTCCCGGTGCAGCTGGGCCCAGCCGTTGGCCATCATGTCCGGGATGTGCAGGTAGCCGAACGCGCCGCCCGATGCTTCGCGCACCGTACGCCTGTTCGCGGCAACCCATTCCTGGTAGCGCAGCCGCTCCTCGTCCTTGACCGGGACCACGGCGATGCGCCGCTGGATCCCGGCGTCAGGGCCGTGGCCGGGACCGTTGCTGAGCGTGAGTTCCACGGCGCGGCCCGCCGCGCCCACCAGCTGCATGGCCGGGGTCACCGTTGCGGAGAGCGGGACCCCGTCGATGGCCAGCAGGAGGTCGCCGGCCTTGGCGCCGGCGCCGGGGCGGGTTAGCGGGGACGTTGCCAGCGGATCCGAGGACTCGCCGGCCAGGATCCGGGTGATCTCCCATCCGGCGGCAGTGAAGGCAAGATCGGCGCCCAGGCGCCCCTGGCCGTTGCTGCCGTTCTCCGTCACCGCGGCAGGCCGGACATAGGCGTGCGAGGTGCCGAGCTCGCCGTGAAGTTCCCACAGCAGGTCCACGAGGTCGTCATGGGAGCCGAGCCGGTCCACCAGGGGGCGGTAGCGCTTGTGGACCGAGTCCCAGTCCTGGCCTGCCATGTCTTCGGCCCAGAAGAAGTCGCGCTGAAGGCGCCAGGCTTCGTCGAATGCCTGGCCCCAGACGCTGAGCGGGTCCATCATCACCCGGATGCGGCCGAGGTCCACCTTGACCAGCTGCCCGGACTCCTCGTCGGCTTTCGCGCCCGACGGGACCACGCTGACTTTCTTGTCGCGGACCAGGACAACTTTCTTGCCGTCTCCCGAAAGCCGGTAGCTGTCCACCGCGTCCACCAGGGTCACTGTTTTCCGCCGGGCAAGGTCAAAGCGGACCAGGCCGGGCGGCGTGTCCTTGTCCTCCTGGCTGGCCTTGCCGTCCCCGGTGACGCCGGTGAGGGCCCAATCCAGCCACAGGAGGGCGCCGTCCGCGGCCCGGAGCGAAGAGTAGTTGCCCTGCGGGACCGGCACGCCAATGACCCGGTGTGCCAGGCCTTCCGCATCAACCCGTACTTCCGGCGCACCGGCTGCGTCCGTGCCCTCCGGCTCAACGCCTGCGCCGTCCAGGTCAACAGCCGGGCCAAACGGGGACGGCGTGTCGGCGGCCAGGGCCACCAGGTAGGGCTTGATGGGACTGGGGAACGACAGGTCGAAGGAGTGGCCGTCGTACACCGGGTCGAAGCTGCGGTTGGAGAGGAAGGCGAGGAACTTGCCATCCGGAGTGAAGCCGGGCGATTTGTCGCAGAAGCGGCCGTCCGTGACCTCAACAACTGCGGTTTCCTTGGCTCCGGCCTGGACCAGCCGAAGCCTGCTGCGCGAACCGAAGGACGTGACGGGTTCAGACCACGCCAGCCATCGTGAATCGGCCGACCAGTTCAGTTCCGAAATGGTGCCTTCGCCGATGCTGGCCACGAGGGAGAGTTCACCGGTGGCGGTGTCCGCAATGTAGACGTCTCCGAAGGACGTTCCCACTGCAAGCCATCTGCCGTCGGGGCTCGCTTCCATGGAGCTGGCGCGCGCGGGTTTGGAGAACGCGATGCGCGTGGGTGCTGTATCCGTCTTGGCTGCCGCCGTGTCGTCAGCAACGGGTGCGACGTCGGCCCTGGAGTCATCGCCCACCGGGGCTGTGACCGGAGCGGCCGGGGCTGCCGCAGCAGCAGCGCCTGCTGCCGGCACCGGCCGTGGCAGCGACGCCACGGCGTCATCCGCAGGCGCGTCAGCGGGCACCGGTGCGGGTGCTACTTCAGCTGCCGCGGCCAGGCCGGGTACCGGCGCGGCGATTTCCCTGATGTACAGCGCCTCGACGCCGTCGTGATCGGCGATGTAGGCGAGGCGTCCGCCGTCGAGCGGCCTCGGGAGCCGTGCGCGGACCCCGGGCGTGGCCTCAATCACGCGGGAGGGACCGTCCTTATGGCGGATCCAGTGGATGGTGCCGTGGGCCTCGACGGCGCTGGCGGAGCCGGTCGCGTCGGGAACCACCGCCCCGAGGTGCTTTTCTGTCTTCAGCAGGCCCGGACGCCGGGACTGGGAGGCCGAGCCGAGGGAGATGTCCAGCCGCACGGCGTCCGAACGCAGGTCGTGGAGGACCCAGAGCTCGCCTGCGGACTCGAACACGATCCGCTGCCCGTCGGAGGCTGCGTGCCTGACGTAGAAATCCTCATGGTCGGTGTGCCGGCGCAGGTCGCCGCCGCCCGGCAGGACCGAGTACAGGTTCCCGAACCCTTCGTGGTCGGACAGGAAGGCAATCCGCCCGTCCACCCACATGGGATCCGTGAGGTTGCCGTCCAGCTCCGGGACCAGGCGTTCGAACTCCCCGTTGCCGTCGGAATCGATCCAGAGCTTCCCTGCGGTTCCGCCGCGGTATCGCTTCCACCAGGCCGGCTCGCGGGACAGGACGCTTGCCAGGACCACCGGGCGTTCGTCGCCGACTTCGGGCCCGAATGCCACCGATTCCACCGGGCCGAACGGAAGCTCCTCGGCCCAGCCGCCGTCAACCGGAACACTGTAGGCGTACGTATGCCGGCTCTCAGCCTGGCGGAATGCGCTCGTGACCAGGGCTGCGCCGCCAGCGGTAAATCCCTTCACCCGGGTGCTGGCGTGGCCGAAGTAGGTCAGCTGGCGGTAGCCGCCGCCGCCCACTTCGGCGGTCACCACCTCAGGCGCTGTCCCCTGGACGACGGTCCAGACCAGCCGCTTGCCGTCCGGCGTGAAACGGGGGTTGCGTGCGGGGAGCTGGAGGGAGGAGACACGCCACGCCCGCCCTCCGCCAAGGGGCGCGATCCACACGTCGTCCTCGGCCACGAAGGTGACCAGATCGCCGTGCACATGCGGGAATCGGAAGTAGCTCGAAGAGGTCATCAGTCGATCATAGTCAACTCACCCGGCCCCTTGGCGGAGGTGCCGCGGGATGCCGGGCATGGTGTGATGGATCATGCGTATCGTCATTGCCGGGGCCTCCGGGCTCATTGGAACCCACCTGTCCACCGTCCTGCGGCATGCCGGCCATGAGGTGGTCACCCTTGTCCGGCGCGCACCCTCGTCGGCGGCGGAAATCGGCTGGGATCCGTTGGCACGCCGCCTCGACCCGGCATCCCTGGCAGGTGCCGGCGCAGTGATTAACCTTTCCGGCGCGGGCATCGGCGACCGGCCGTGGACCCGCCGCCGGATCGGGGAACTGTTCAGGTCCCGCCTGGACGCCACCGGAACGCTGACGCAGGCGATGCACCGGCTTGATGTCCCGCCGCCCACCTTCATCAGCCAGTCCGCGTCCGGATACTACGGCGATGCCGGAAGCACGGTGCTCGGGGAGGGCACGAAGGCCGGGACGGGCGTCCTCTCCAGGCTGTGCGTCGAATGGGAGGCGGCCGCGCATACGGCTCCCACGGGCGTGCGGGTGGTGACGCCACGCACCGGGGTGGTGTTCAGCCGCTCGGGCGGCGCCTTGGGCCGGCTGCTTCCCCTGCTCCGCTGCGGGGTCGGCGGTCCGCTGGGCCACGGCAGGCAGTACTGGCCCTGGGTGACACTGCCTGATGTTTCGTCGGCTTTCCAGTTCCTGATCGAGTCACAGCACACAGGACCGGTCAATGTCTGCGCCCCCGAAAGCGCGGACGTTAATTCCCTGGTCTCGGCCCTGGCTGCTGCCCTGCACCGTCCGGCCATCCTGCGTGTGCCGGCCCCGGTCCTGCGGCTCGTCCTGGGGAAGCTGGCCGATGAGCTACTGTTGCCAAGCCAGCGTATGGACCCGGTAATCCTGGCCGACGCGGGGTTCGACTGGGAGCACGCCTCCGTGGCGCGAGCCGCCGAGTGGATAGCATCCTAACCCTTGCTGTTGGACCCGCACCGGAACCTTCGACTCCGCACGGCCCGTTCCGGATGCCCGGTCACGGCCCCGGCAGAATCTCGGCGACGCGCCAGTTGCCGTCGACCTGCACAAGCACCAGCCTGAGCTGCTGTGGCGGGGCGGCGAGGCCCGTGGCTACAAGCCCTCCTGAGCGGTCGACTTCCTCATAGGCTGATGCCGCCGAGGTGATTGCCACCACCGCCCGGCTTTCGTTGCTGTCCGGATGGACGCGCACGTCCGACAGGAGGCTCGTGAAGCCGGCCAGGACATGGCCCGATTCACGGAGCGGGCCGGCTATGCGTTCGTCCGCGGCGGACGCCGTCGAGCCTTGCACATTGACCTGCTCCAGCAGGTCCAGCCGCCCCGAACTGAAGGCCAGCGACCGCAACGAGGCAAGGCCCCGGACCGCTTCACCCGGGTCCGCCGAGCCCAGCTGCGCCGTTACCGTGTCCGGGATCCGGACGTCGGCCGGCCCGGCGCTCCGGCTCTCCCGGGCCGGGTCCTCCTGGGCCGGGTCCTCCCGGGCCGGGTTCTCCAGGGTCCGGCTGTCCGGGCTCTGGCTGTCCCCACTGGCCGCCAGCACGTGGTCCGGACCAGCCGGCGGCGTACCGCCCGGGACAGCGAACCACCACGCTGCCGCCAGGACCGCAAGCAACGCCGCTGCGGAAAGGACCCGCGACCCGTTGACGGGCCGTCGTCGGGCTGCCCCAACATGCCGGCCGCCCGGCCGTGCCGGTTCTGCGCCCGCAGTGTCACCGCCGGCTGGTGGCAGGTCTGTAGTGATGTGAGGTGCAGTGCCTGACGCCGCGCCGCTGCTCCGCAGCGGGCTTTCCGCACCGCCGTCGCGGGGAAACGGCAGCACCTGCCTTGCGCCGATGACACCGGACCAGCGGGAGGTGGACATCCGCCGCCGCCAGGAATGAAGTGACTCCCGGACCCCTGATGCTGAACGCTCGGGAAGCGGACGGCGGGTCAGGAGTTCCGGCAGCACGGTGGGGTGCACTGATCCGGCCAGGTCAACCGGGAGCGGGGCGGCGCTGCGGTAGACCGCGGCGGCCAGCTCAACGGCTGTGGGCCTGAGCCGCCGGTCTTCATTGAGCCCGGCCTCAAGGGCAGCGGCGAGTTCCGTCGGGACATTCGGAAGGATCAGCGGCAGCGGCGGCCGGTCCGACGTCCGGCCGGGGATATCCCCGGTGAGGCAGTACCAGCCCAGCGCGGCAACGGAATAGACGTCCCGCTCGGGTTGCAGCCCTGCCCGCACCGCATCCACCGGCGCCGGATCCATGAATCCCCGGGTGCCGTGGCCCGGCACGGCAGCGACGTCCCCCACCATCCGGGCAATGCCGACGTCGGCCAGCAACGGTTTGCCGTGGCTGGTGAACAACACATTGCCCGGCGACACATCCGAGTGGGTAAAGCCGTTGGCATGCAGATACCCCAGCACCTGGGCAATCGGCGTCAATACCGTCACAGTCTCGCCGATGCTGAGCTTCCCGCGGCTGGCCACGAGCTGGGCCAGGGAGCCGCCCGGCGCATAGTCCACCAGCAGGCCGAGTCCGTCGCGGGAGTCCAGCACGACGCGGAGCACGTCGTGGGCCTTCACGAGGTGCTGGTGGTCCAGCGCGGACAGGATCCGGATTTCCCGCCGGACGCCCCTTTCGACGGCGGCGTCCGGCGCGGTGTCCGGGGCCGGACCCGGCGGCGGGGCCGCGGGCACAAAACACTTCAGGGCAAAGTCCGTGCCCGTGCGCTCGTCGGTCACGAGCCAGACGGTGGAGCTCCCGCCCCGGCCCAGCTCGCGTCCCACGGTATAGCCGGGCACCTCCGGAACTGCAGAATCAGCCATGGCTTATGTCTAGCGGAATCCGGCCGGCGCCGCAGAAGTTATCCACAGGCGGCAGCCGGACCGGGACAGCACCGGCGTCCTGCGGCGGTGAGAGCTTGGACACTAAATCGGGAGCAGCGCTGGCCGGGGTCTAAGCTGGATGCCATGACTCTCGAGTTTTCCATGCTGGGTCTTGCACCGGATTTCGTTGATTACAGGTTGGGCTGGGACCACCAGCGCGAACTCCATGACAAAGTCGTCGCTGCCGAGGCGCCCAGCACAGTCCTCATCCTTGAACACGCCGCTGTCTACACTGCCGGCAAACTCACCGAAGAACACGAGCGCCCGCTGGACGGCACGCCTGTTGTGGCAGTGGACCGCGGCGGCAAGCTGACCTGGCACGGCCCCGGCCAGCTGATCGCGTATCCGGTCCTCAAGCTGAAGAACAGGTCAGGCATCCGCGACTACGTGGAACGGCTCGAAGCCGTCATGATCGCCGTCATCACTGACTATGGCATCAACGCTGAGCGCATCAAGGGTCGCGCCGGGGTGTGGATCAAAGCCGACAGCAAGGGCCCGGACCGGAAAATCGCCGCGATCGGCATCCGCGTCCTGGACGGGGTCACCATGCACGGGATCGCCATC
>DATCVX010000365.1:0-4044 GCA_036566705.1 Arthrobacter sp.
CCCGCAGGACCATACCGGCGCCATCGAGGGCCAACCCTCGTGCAAGCAGTGGACGTCCCGTGTGGTGTTCGACGTCGCCGACAAGTTCCGCGCGTACAACCAGTACACCGATACCCCTGCCGGGACGTACTGGTGCACTGCACGGACCGAACGGTCCGCCAACGGCGAGTTTTCGCTCTCGGTCGGCGTGCCGTACGCCCACGTGAAGTGGTTCCGCGGGCGGGACACCACGGAGCGGTCAAAGTCCACGTGCCCGGACGAAAACTGCTGCAAACGGCCGCCGGCGGAGCTGGCCTCGGAGTGGGCCGGCAACGCATGGCCGTCTGCGCGGGCCCATTCGCACCTGCTGGCCGCCATGCCGCCCGGGGCGTTTCCCGGCGTCGACGAGACCGAGGTCTATAGCTTCCTGCAGGCGCACTCGGGGAGCTGAACGCTCTCTCCCTTCCTGCGGGTTTTTGCCGGACGCTCGCTCGCTTTCTTGAGGAAAGTGAGCGAGCGTCCGGGGTTTTTCCGCATTAAGTGAGAGAGCGTGTCGCTCAGCCGTGCAGTTCCCTGTACGCGGCAGCGGCCGACGGGTGCAGCGGCAGTCCGGCCGTGTTGATGAGTGATTCCGGGCTCAGGAACTGCACTCCCAGGCTGGAGCGGGGAATCAGTTCGTCGGCGTGCCCCACCAGCAATTCGACGGTCCGCTTCACCGTCCGCCCGTCCAGGTCGCTCCGGCACAGGAGAAGATTCGCCACGCCCACCGTCCAGACAGCCGGAATGCCCTCGTAGCTGCCGGCAGGGATCAGCACGCGGTCGTAGTAGGGGCCATACCGGCTCCGGACCGAGGGAATCAGCGCCGAGAGGTCGAGGAAGACCAGCCCGGCTGCCCTGTTGCTGTCGGCAATCGCGGCCGTGGGCACACCTCCGGACCAGAACAGCGCGTCCACTGACCCGTCCTGCAGCGCCGCGAGGCCAGCGTTGAGCCCGAGGTTCAGCACGGTGACTGCCTGATCCGTGGCTGCAGGTGCCGCACCAACAGCGGCGGAGCCGAGCCCTGCCGCCTCGATCAGGCGCGGGGTGGTCAATGAAGTTCCCGAACCGGGCTCACCCACCGCGACTGTCCGGCCGGCCAGCCCGGCGAGATCCCTTATGCCGCTGTCTTTCCGCACAACGCAGTGGACATAGTTCTCATAGACCCGTCCAAGGGCGGCAATGCCGACATTCGCCGTGCTGTCCGCCCCGATCTTCTGGGCCGCAGCATCGGCCAGCGCGACGGCGAACGTGGCCTGTCCGGTCAGCAACTGCCCCAGGTTGTCCAGGCTGCCCCCTGTTGTCAGCGCCGTCGCCTGGTCGGCCACGCCATGACGCTGGAGGGACGACGCCAGCAACGTAGCGAACTCAAGATAAAACCCTCCAGGCTCACCCCCGGCCACGGTCACCGCACCTGGTCGGTTGCCGGGCGTACAGGCGCTCGCCGCCGGCAAGAACAGTCCTGCCAGGCCGGCAGCCAACCCGGCCTTGAGCGCGGTCCGCCGCGGCGGAAGGCCTGTGGACGAGCTTCCGGACAGCGCACTCATGCCGGGCCTTCCTCTCCCGGTTGGGCCACGGCACGCGGAAACTCGAGGCGCGCGATCAGGCCGTGCGGCGACCCTTCCGTCAGCAGCAGGCGGCCCCCGTTGGCTGCGGCGAGTCTGTCCACAATCGTCATGCCCAGGCCGTTGCCGCGGATTGCCCGGTGCTCCGGGGAGCGCCAGAACCGGGCTGTGGCAGCAGCCCGTCCTTCGGCGGAAAGCCCGGGGCCGGCATCGGAAATTTCGACGGCGACCGCCTCCTTGCGGACGCGGACCGCCACTGTGATGCCGGCACCTGCCGCGTATTTGACGGCGTTGTTGACCAGCTCGCCCACCATCTGTGCCAGCTCGGCGGCATTGCAGGCGATGTGCACTGCAGGGTCCGGCGGGTCCGCCAGCAGGATCGAGGACCCGCTACGCCGTGCCGCTGGACCGGCGCGTTCGGTTTCCTCCTGCAGGACCGGGTATGGATCAATGACGGCGGGGAGCCCGTGCGTGGGAGTCCCCAGCGGGCCCCCGGCAGAGTCCTCGAAGGCCCGGTGCTCCGCCGCCGCCAGCCGCAGCACTCCGTCCAGGATCTCTTCCACGCGTTCGAGCTCGGCGAGAACACCGTCCGCCGCGCTCCGTTCCCGGGCTGTCTGCAGTTCCAGCTGGAGCAAATCGATCCTCAGCCGGAGGGCGCCCACGGGGTTGCGCAACTGATGGGACGTGTCGGCTATCAGCTGGCGCTGGGAGTCGATGCTCTCGCTGACCGTCCGGGCCATCCTGGTGAAGGAACGGCTCAGTTCGCGCAGTTCCGGCGGGCCGGCCTCCGGAAGATTGCCGGCCCGGCCCGTTGCCTCGAGCTCCGTGACCGCCGAATTCAGGCGGTGCACAGGACGGAGCACCCATCCCGTCACACGGGCGGCACCGATGAGGAGCAACGCCGCGAGGGCGGCGGCCGCCACACAGACCAGGAGCCACCGATCCCGAAGTTTCTGCCGGGCCGCATCGGGGTTTACCTCCAGCACTGCCTCGCCGAGGACCTGGCTGGCGCTGCCGAACGACCGGGAGATCACCTCGGAACCCGTTCCGAAGGGCTGAAGCGGAGCGAGCGTTGTGTCGCTGAGGTTGAGGTTCGCCCTGGCGACGGCGTCCCGCACGTCGGACCTGTCCTCGCTCAGACCCCCCGAGCGCAACGTGCCTGCCTGGAGACGGATGAGGACCCCCTCCCCGTACAGTTCCGAGTATCTGTCCATCTCGGCCTGCAGTTGTGTGGCATCTCCTTCGTCCGTCGCGGCGTCGAACGCCACCTGCGCGAGGCGGTTGAGTGAAGCGGCGCGGTTAATCTGCAGTTCCTGGGTGAGTTCCCGGCTGGCCGACGTCAGGATTGCGGTGGAGGCGAAGACGACGATGAGGACGGCCAGGACGCTCAGGACACCCAGGACACGCAGCTTCATGCAGGATCCGCCTCGACCCGGTAGCCCACGCCGCGGACGTTGATGATGAAGCCGGGGAGCTGGAGTTTCGCCCTCAGGCCTGTCAGGTGGACGTCAAGGGACCGGGAGGATGCAAGGAACGCATCGCCCCACAGCGCATCCAGGATCTGCTCCCGGGTGACCACGGACCCGGCGTGGCTGGCGAGGAGGGCGAGCAGGTCGAATTCGGTGGCGGTCAAGGGCAGGATTTTGGGGCCGATCGCGGCCACGCGCCGTTCGAGGTCCACTTCGACTTCACCGAGCACAATGTTCCGCTGCCTGTTGTCTTTGGCGCGGCCTGCCCGCCGGGTGACGGCCTCGATGCGGGCGAGCAGTTCCACCAGTTTCACCGGCTTGACGAGGTAGTCATCGGCGCCGGACCGCAGGCCAAGCACCACGCTGCGTTCGTCGTCGCGCGCTGTCAGGATCAGGATCGGGACGGTCGTGACCTGGCGAAGCTTCCGCAGGACGTCGAGGCCGTCCATGTCGGGAAGCCCCAAATCGAGCAGGATCACCTCAAAGCGCCGGTGTTCCAGGAGTGCGTCGGCCCCGCGGGCAACCCGGAAGGCCGTGTGCCCGGCGGAAACGACTGCCGCGTCGAGGGCTGACGCCATGGCGTCGTCGTCCTCGACGATGAGCACATCCATTGCCTGTTCCTGTTCCGTTTGATCGGCGTTTTGTTCCCCATCCCGCCTTTGGAGATTACCCCGTCCGCCGGTTTTCCGCCTTGCGCCGGTCCCTGCACCGGTCCCTGCGCCGGACCTGCAACGGAAGACAGCGGAGCCGGGCGCCGGCCGGAAGCAAAACCTAAGGAAGTGTTAGGACTTCCCCTTTCGCGTTGGTTGTGCGGTGGATCACGAATAGCTTGGATGGGTCCCCGGCTTTCCGCGGACCGTCAATGTCGAGGAGGAACCATGGGCAACGTTGCCGTGGACAGCAAGGAAGTACGCCAGGGACCCGTGGCGGCCCCGGCCAGGAAGGTTCAGCGATGAGCACCCAGCAAACCGAAGTCCAGAGCGAGGCGGTCCAGA
>DATCVX010000366.1:0-3472 GCA_036566705.1 Arthrobacter sp.
TGGATCATCCACCGGCCCCGCCGATTCATGCTGTGTGGTGCAGGGTCCGAATTACTCGGAGTCTGCAGCGCCCTCTGCCGCGGCGGAAGCGTGAACGCGCTCGGGCTCGCCGGCGCCTTCCTCTTCGGCCACAACGGGCGACAGGGACAGCTTTCCGCGGTCATCGATCTTGGTGATTTCCACCTGGATCTTCTGGCCCACGGAAACAACGTCATCAACGTTGTCCACGCGCTTGCCGCTGGCCAGCTTGCGCAGCTCGGAGATGTGCAGCAGGCCGTCCTTGCCCGGGGTCAGGGAAATGAAGGCACCGAAGGTGGTGGTCTTGACGACCGTACCCAGGTAACGCTCGCCGATTTCCGGAACCTGCGGGTTGGCAATGGCGTTGATCGCGGAGCGTGCTGCGTCTGCAGACGGACCGTTGGTGGCGCCAATGTAGACCGTGCCGTCGTCCTCGATGGAGATGTCGGCGCCGGTGTCTTCCTGGATCTGGTTGATCATCTTGCCCTTGGGGCCAATGACCTCGCCGATCTTGTCTACCGGGATCTTGACCGCGATGACGCGCGGCGCGAACTCGGAGAGCTCGTCCGGGGTGTCGATCGCGGAGTTGATGACATCCAGGATGTGCAGGCGGGCTTCGCGGGCCTGCTTCAGTGCTGCTGCCAGCACGGAAGCGGGGATGCCGTCGAGCTTCGTGTCCAGCTGGATGGCCGTGACGAACTCGGATGTACCGGCAACCTTGAAGTCCATGTCGCCGAAGGCATCTTCGGCGCCGAGGATGTCGGTCAACGCTGCGTAGCGGGTCTGGCCGTCAACCTGGTCGGAAACCAGGCCCATGGCGATACCGGCGACGGCGGCCTTCAGAGGCACACCTGCGTTCAGCATCGACAGGGTGGAGGCACAAACGGAACCCATCGACGTCGAACCGTTGGAGCTGAGAGCCTCAGACACCTGGCGGATGGCGTACGGGAATTCCTCACGCGACGGCAGCACCGGCACGAGTGCGCGTTCTGCCAGGGCACCGTGGCCGATTTCGCGGCGCTTGGGCGAGCCCACGCGGCCGGTCTCACCGGTGGAGTACGGCGGGAAGTTGTAGTTGTGCATGTAGCGCTTGCGCGTCACGGGAGACAGCGAGTCGATCTGCTGTTCCATCTTCAGCATGTTCAGCGTGGTGACACCCATGATCTGGGTCTCGCCGCGTTCAAAGATGGCCGAACCGTGGACGCGGGGCAGAACCTCAACCTCGGCGGTGAGCTGGCGGATGTCCGTCAGGCCACGGCCGTCGATGCGGATCTGGTCCTTGAGGATGCGCTGGCGCACAACGTGCTTGGTGACCGAGCGGAATGCTGCGGACAGCTCCTTCTCGCGGCCTTCGAACTGGCCGGCCAGGGAAGAGGTGACCTCGTCCTTGAGTGCGTCCGAAGCGGTGTCGCGCTCCTGCTTGTCGGCGATCTGGAAGACAGCAGCCAGCTTTTCGGCGGCGGCGGCCTCAACAGCGGCGTAGGCGTCGTCCTCGTAGTCGAGGAAGACCGGGAACTCGACGGTCGGCTTGGCAGCGCGGGCGGCGAGGTCGGCCTGGGCGTCGCACAGTGCCTTGATGAACGGCTTGGCAGCCTCAAGGCCCTCGGAGACAACCTCTTCGGTGGGAGCGGTGGCGCCCTGTTCCTTGATGAGGTTCCAGGAGTTGTCCGTGGCTTCGGCTTCGACCATCATGATGGCGACGTCGTCACCGGCAACGCGGCCGGCAACAACCATGTTGAAGACGGAGTTTTCCAGCTGGGAGTGCTTCGGGAAAGCAACCCACTGCGAACCGTTCTCGTCAGCGACGAGGGCAACGCGCACGCCGCCGATCGGGCCGGAGAAGGGCAGGCCGGAGAGCTGGGTGGACATGGAGGAGGCGTTGATGGCCACCACGTCGTAGAGCTCGTCCGGGTTGATCGCCAGGACGGTGACCACGATCTGGACCTCGTTGCGCAGGCCCTTGATGAAGGCAGGACGCAGCGGACGGTCCATCAGGCGGCAGGCCAGGATGGCTTCGGTGGACGGGCGGCCTTCACGGCGGAAGAACGAACCCGGAATGCGGCCGGCAGCGTACATGCGCTCTTCGACGTCAACCGTCAGCGGGAAGAAGTCGAAGCCTTCGCGCGGGTGCTTGCCGGCGGTGGTTGCGGACAGCAGCGCGGTGTCTTCGTCGATGTACACCATGGCTGCGCCGGCTGCCTGCTTGGCAAGGCGGCCGGTTTCGAAGCGGATTACACGCTTGCCAAAGCGGCCATTGTCAATGACTGCTTCTGAGAACTGGATTTCGGGACCCTCCAAGAGAGTCACCTCCGTTTCTTGATTAACGGAAGTCCAGCCGCATCAACCCAGGCCAGCATCTGTCTACTGGCCTGCACTGCACCCGGTCATCGATCGAGACCCACGGGCCGGGCTTCAGTCAACGAAGCTTCCCGGGGATCACTACCGAGGACCGCGAATGCGTGATGCGGTTGATCCTCCTGTTTAGTTTTTCTACTGAAGAAGGCGGCCCTTTCCGTCGCGGAAGGGGCCGCCCCTAAATCAGACTAGCGGCGCAGGCCGAGACGCTCGATGAGCGCACGGTAGCGGGCGATGTCAGTCTTCTTGAGGTAGGTGAGCATGCGCTTGCGACGACCAACCATGGCCAGCAGACCGCGCTGGGTGTGGAAGTCGTGCTTGTGCTCCTTCATGTGCTCAGTGAGATCCTTGATCCGCTGAGTCAGGACTGCAACCTGGACCTCCGGTGAACCGGTGTCGCCTTCGCCAGTTGCGTATTCCTTGATGATGGACTGCTTTACAGCGGCGTCAAGTGCCACAATAACTCCTAGAGATGTGCCGTGAGGCCCGAATCAGTAACTCACTGCCGGGTGTGCCCGCGCCGGAATTCGGGGGAAAACCCCGGAATTCCTGCACATGGCAAGAGCCAGCCGCCACGGACTGCAGCCGGATCCAACGTTTAGTTTACCGGCATGCCGCTCGGGTTGTCGAAACCACGGCCTTCCAGGCGTTCCCGGATGGCCCACATCCCGCGGCGGACTTCATCGAAGGACGTGCTCAGCGGCGACAATCCGATCCGGATCCCCTGCGGGGAACGGAAATCAGGGATGACGTCCTGCTCCCACAGTTCGGCCGTCACGTCCCGGAACGCCGGATGGTCCACCGTGATATGGCTCCCCCGCTGCCGCGGGTCCCGGGGCGAGGCCAGCCGAACTCCGAGTGGTTCCAGCCATGCCTCGAACAGCTCCACCGCAAAGCGGGTGAGTTTCACCGATTTTTCGCGGATGGCCGCCATCCCGGCCTCCTCGATGAGGTCCAGGGTGCCGCGCATCGCCAGCATCCCGAAAATCGCCGGCGTGCCGCTGAGGAAACTCCGGATCCCCGGCGCTGCCTCGTACCCGGCGGCCATCTCGAACGCGTCCTTGCGGCCCATCCAGCCCCAGATCGGCTGCTGCAGCCC
>DATCVX010000367.1:0-4823 GCA_036566705.1 Arthrobacter sp.
AGCAAGGCGTCCCAGCAACTGGTCCAGACCGAAGCGCTCCTCAAGCTGCGCCCGGGTCAGCTGGCCGCGGTAGTGCTCCTCCAGGAGCGGCATGAGCTCGTACTTCCAGATCCGGCGCAGCCCGGCGGGGGTCTGGGCGGCAGGCTTCATGAAGTACGAGGGCCCGATCATCAGGTCCCGGTCCCATTCGTCAATGGCGGCGTTCAGCGCGTCCAGCAGCAGCGCCGGCGTGGCGTCCAGCTGCCGGGCCTGCAGGAAGCGCAGCAGCGAGCCCTTCACCGGCTCGGTCTGCGGGTGCAGTTCGATGAAGGCGAAGCGGCGGCGGATGGCGGCATCCATCATCGCGATGGACCGGTCGGCCGTGTTCATGGTGCCGATGATGTAGAGGTTGTCCGGCAGCGTGAACGGCTCGTTGGGGCTGTACTGCAGGTAGATCCGGTCATCGCGGTATTCCAGCAGGAAGTACAGCTCGCCGAACACCTTGGCCAGGTTGGCCCGGTTCATCTCGTCGATGATCAGGAAGTAGGGCTTCTTTTCGTTCCCGGGTTTGGCGGCTTCCTCGGCCAGCCTGCGCAGCGGCCCGGCGACCAGCTTGAAGGACACCTGGCCTTCGTCGGTCTTGTCCGGCCGGTAGCCCTCGAAAAAGTCCTCATAGGCGTACGACGGGTGGAACTGCACCAGCTTCACCCGCTCGTCCGTGCTGTCATCAGCGAGTTCCGCGGCGAGGTGCTTGGCGAGATACGTCTTGCCGGTGCCGGGCGGGCCGTACAGCACCAGCTGGCGGTTTTCCTCGAGCAGTTCCGCGATCTCCTGCAGCGGTTCCAGGTCCATGTGCAGCGAATCGGCGAACTCGCGGGTGAGCGGGCGGAAGCCTTCCTGGAGGGGTGCGACGGCGGCAGCACCGGCGTCGTCGTCTTCCGGTTCAGCTTCGGCGGGCAGCAGCGCCTGCAGGGCCTGCACCACGCGGGTGACGTCCACGATGATCCCCGGTGTGGCGAGCTGGCGCTGCACGTGCCGGGGCAGGTCGGTGGTGGTGTGGGCTTCGTCGAACCAGCGGACCTTGCGGCGGATCCGGCGGTTGTCCTCGTTGTGCTCCGGCTCCCCCAGCACCACGCCGAGCCGCACCGTTCCGGAGTTCTGGTACAGGACCAGGTCGCCCGGCTTCATCACGGTGAGGATGGCAAAGACTGCGGTCTTGGTGTCCTCGCGTTCCACATAGCCCAGGTGCTTGTAGTCCTCGTCGACGGCGTGCTGCACCAGCCCGGCCGTCACGCCGGCGTCCAGGAGGCGGAGGTGTTCGACGTCGAGGGTCACCTTCTCCTCGCTCTGCCAGGCGCTGAGCAGCTCGGCGTTGTCGCTGTGCGTGCGCAGCAGCCACGCCCGGCGGCCGGGGTCGCCCACTTTGCGCCACTGGCTTACGAGCTGGCGGGCGTACCAGTCGATGCGCTGCCCGGCCTGCTCGTCCAGGTGCAGGCGGATGCGGTGGATATCCGCGGTGATGTCCTCGTCCGTATCGCCCTTCGCGCCGCCAACCAGGGACGCGAACGCGTCCCGGATTTCCTGGCGTTCCACGTCCGCCACCACCGGCTCGAAGTAGCTGGGCCATGCCAGGTATTCGATGCTGCGGCGGATTGCGGGCTGGTCATCCGGCGTTCCCGCGGCAAGATCGTGGAACTTCAGCGGATCCTTCAGGGCCTTGGAGATGGCGGCAGGAATCTGCTGGTCCACGTGCTGAACAAAGCGGCAGAGCCACTTGAGGTGGTCCCAGATGGTCCAGTTGAATTCTGCGGTGCGGTCCCTGATCACGCCGTGGTCCGTCATGCCCTTGTAGAGCTCCTCGGGCAGCTCCAGCGGCGGTTCCAGCCAGGAGGCAGCCTCCGCCACGCGGGCGCGCTTGACCTTCAGCGATTTGACCTCGTGCGCCAGCGGCAGGGACTGCAGGAACAGGAGTTCCACCGCCAACTGCTTTGCCGCACGGGAGGCGTCCTGCAGGTTCTGGCGCAGGTTGGTCATCATAGGCGCCTTGGGGTCCGGGACGCCCCGGTCCAGGCGGTCGTGGAGCTCGGCGGCGGCCTCCGACGTCCAGGTCAGGGTGCTGCCGTCCAGGGCGGACGGCTTGCCCTGCAGGCCCGGCCCCAGCACAAACCAGGCCGCGTCTTCGATCTCCTGGGAGATACCAAGGGCGCGGGGCATGGCAGTTTTGGAGGTCGGGGTCATGGGTTCAAATTTACAGGGTTAAGCTGGGCGTCCGCTCCAAGGCCCCTGACAGGGGTGCACCCCGGCGTGCTTATTTCGCCGCCGCTGCCCGCTTCCGGCCGAAAATGAAATACCCCATGGGCCCGACGAAGTTGAGCATCGCGGCCATCCGCCATGCGGCCTTGGGCCCGTTGATCAGTTCTGCCGGCCGCTTCGAGATGTCCCGCTGCGCAGCAACCATCAGCGCCATCTGGGCGATACCGGCGAGCACGGTACCCACCCGCGCCGCCGGGGGCATTTCTTTCCAGGTCTTCTTTTTCATCTTTGCCATGATCAAAGCTCCTTAGTCCGGGCGTTCAGTAGCCCAGGTCTTCAGTGTCCGGCGTGGACACTGAAGACGCAAACGGCCTAGACGGCGAACGGCGCAATCCGGTCCTTTTGCTCCTGCGTCAGCCGGACCACGCGCCCGGTGGCCTCGTCAACAAAAGCCAGATGGCTGCTTGCCCGGACGCAGTCCTCCCCTGTCACGGGATCCTGGACAAGGTAGTGGACGTCGAAGCTGGCACCCTTCACCGCACCGATCCACACCTGGACCACGGCCGGGATGTTGCGGTACTCCAGTGTCCTGACGTAGCGGATCCGGTGGTCCACCACCAGCGCCAGGATGCCCTCGGGGACGTCGTTGAAGAGGGACACCTCAGGCTCGATCCCGGGCATTCCGGCTCCGCGAGGCGGTCCGAAGGCACCGATCCGGGCCTCCTCCAGCATCCTGACGATCTGGACGTTGTTGATGTGCCCGTAGGCGTCCATGTCGCCCCAGCGCATGGGCACCAGCACCTGTATGCGCCGGGGCCCCGCCGTCTCAACTGCGTCCCCGGTTGTCACGCCCGCTTCAGCCTGCCGGGGCCCGTCCTCTGGGAGGCCGGCCTTGTGCGCGGTCAGCTGTGCACCGCCGTCGAGTCATCCACGGATGTTTCCTCCACGTCGGATCCCGCGAACTGGGACATGTAGAGCCGGTAGTACGCGCCCTCGGCCGCCAGCAGCGTCTTGTGGTTGCCCTGTTCCACGATCTTGCCGTTCTCCATTACCAGGATGGTGTCGGCGTCGCGGATGGTGGAAAGCCGGTGCGCGATCACAAAGCTGGTGCGGTCCGTCCGCAGCGCCGCCATGGCCTTCTGCACCAGCAGTTCCGTGCGGGTGTCTACGGAGCTGGTGGCTTCGTCCAGGATGAGCAGCGACGGGTTGGCCACAAACGCCCGGGCGATGGTGATGAGCTGCTTTTCACCGGCGCTGACGTTGTTGCCTTCCTCATCGATCACCGTGTTGTAGCCTTCCGGCAGGGCACGCACAAAGCGGTCCACAAAGGTGGCCTTGGCAGCCGCCTTCACCTGCTCCTCGGTGGCGTCCAGGTTACCGTAGCGGATGTTGTCATAGATGGAGCCGCCGAACAGCCAGGCATCCTGGAGGACCATGCCCACCTTGGACCGAAGCTCGGAGCGGCTCAGTTTGGTGATGTCCACGCCGTCCAGCGTGATGGACCCGGAGTTGAGTTCGTAGAAGCGCATCACCAGGTTCACCAGGGTGGTTTTGCCGGCGCCGGTGGGACCGACGATGGCCACCGTGTGCCCGGGTTCTGCGGTGAAGGACAGGTTCTCGATCAGCGGCTTGTCCTCGGTGTAGCTGAACGTGACGTCCCGGAACTCCACATGCCCGTCGGTCTTGGCCGGCAGGTGGTCGGTGGCTGTTTCGGCGTCCTGTTCGTCGGCGTCGAGGAATTCGAAGACCCGCTCCGAGGACGCCACGCCGGACTGCAGCATGTTGGCCATGCCGGCCATCTGTCCCAGCGGCTGGGTGAATTCGCGCGAGTACTGGATGAAGGCCGTGGCGTCGCCCAGGGACATGGAGCCGGAGGCGACCCGGAGGCCGCCCACCACGGCGATGCCGACGTAGCTGAGGTAGGAGACGAACTGCATCACCGGGAAGATGATGCCGGAGACGAACTGCGCGCCGAAGCTGGCCTTGTACAGGGCCTCGTTGCGTTCCTCGAAGCGTTCCAGCATGTCCGCGTCCCGCCCGAAGACCCGGACCAGGTCATGCCCGGAGAAGGATTCCTCGATCTGCCCGTTCAGGGCACCGGTGTTCTTCCACTGCGCGGCAAAGAGCTTCTGGCTGCGGGAGCCGATCACACCGGCGGCCACTCCGGAGAGCGGAAGCGCGATCAGGGCAATCAGCGCCAACTGCCAGGACACGATGAACATCATGATCACGATGCCGACGACTGTCAGCAGCGAGCTGATCAGCTGCGCGAACGCCTGCTGGAGCGCCTGCTGGACGTTGTCGACGTCGTTGGTCACCCGCGACAGGACGTCACCGCGCTGGCGGGTGTCGAAGTAGTTCAGCGGCAGCCGGTTCAGCTTCTTTTCCGTGTCGTCGCGGAGCCGGCGGATCACCTTCATGACAATCCGGTTCAGCACATAGCCCTGCAGCCACAGGAAGATGTTGGCCACGAAGTACATCAGCAGCACGACGGCGATGAGGAAGGACAGCTTCTGGAAGTCGATGCCGCTGCCGGGAACCAGTTCCATCTTGGAGATCATGTCCGCGAAGTTGTCCTGCCCCTGCTGGCG
>DATCVX010000368.1:0-3114 GCA_036566705.1 Arthrobacter sp.
GCTTCGCTGTTTTGGCCGGGCTGGTGTGCTGCCCGGCTCCCGAAGCCGCGCAGCTCCAGGGCCGCGGCAACCCGGCTCGCGTGCTCCAGGGTGCGTTCGAGCACGGGCACCAGGGCACGGGCTCCGAAGCGTTCGCCCCGCAACCGGAACGCCAGGCGCACGGATGTAACGGCGTCGGCAAGCGCGGGGAGCGCCGCCCATGCCACCACCAGCATCCGGGCAATGCCCTGCATGGGGCCGCGGCGGGCCAGGTGCACAAAGCCGCGGGCCACGTCCACAAACGCATTGAGGATGCCAAAACCGAGGATCACCCCGGCAATCGGCAAGGCGGACAGGACCGCCGCCCACAAACCGGGCGCCGTCAGCGGGCCGAGGAGCACCACATGGGCGTAGGGGGCGGCCAGCCGCACCGGCGGCAGGTCGAGCAGGACCGGTTCACCGATGCCCGCCCCGTTGAAAAGGAAGCGGTAGATGACCCGCGCCGCGATGAACACAACGGCGAGAGCCGCCGCTGCGCGTAACGGCGCGGGTCGAAAGGTCATGCCGTGGGTGCGGCCGGTGCGCCGTCGACGGTGTAGAGCAGTTCGAGGCTCTCCCCGGGGCTGACCTGCAGGGTGGCGAGGCCTTCCTGGGCGTAGGCCCAGTCACCGGTGGCCGGCTTGACCCAGAGGGACCAGTAGGCGAACGCGGCGGGCATTCCCGCGCATTCTTCCTTGTACTTGCCGCCCTTGTGCGTGATCTCAAGATCGGCGGCGGGTACGCCGTTAACGCGGCACACCAATTCGGTGGGGTACTGCGTGGTGCCCACGGTCTTCACCTTGGCCTCTTCGAGCACCTTGGAAGCGGAGGTCTTGGCGTCCACGGGCACGCACACGGACGTGTCAGCGGCAGCCTGCTTCAAGGAGCCCGAATCGACGATGACCTTCACGCCCGTGCAGGGCCCGGAGGCGGCGCTGGATGACGCCGTTGCGGTCGACGCCGGTGCGGAGGCGGATGGCTGGGTGGTTGCCGGTGTGGAACAGGCGGCGAGGGTAAGCAGGAGACCGGCGGCGGCGAGGGAGCTCGCGGCGGCGGTGCGGATCTTAGTCAAAGTCACGTGTCAAGGGTAGATCGTTGCTGGTCAGCAGCGGGATGCCGTCGCGTTGTGTGACGTTCGGGTTCAGGGCGGTTACGCGTGCCGAGGCGGCACGGTCCCATCCGGGCAGCTGACGTGCTTGCCTAGAACCGGGTTGTGCCGCGCAATTTGCGGGGGCGGCCGTCCGGGTCCACCAAAAGGCGGTTTGCAGCATCCGCCCAGAGACGCTGAAGGGGCGGCACCGGTTGTGTGGTGTGGTGCCGCACATGTCCCTTGGGGCGGGGCGAGCGGCGGCCGGTTTTGTGCCATTGGTCCAGAGCGTCGGCGGCGGCATTCCACAGTTTGAGCCCTTCCGCCGGGGCATGGAGCCGGGGGTCATTCTGGTCCAGGCCCAGGTGTTCGGCCCAGAGTTGGTGCCGCAGCCCTTGGGCCAAGGGACGGGAAGCCCCGGGACCAGTGTCTGCGCCGGGTGTTTCCCCCTGACCGGCTGTGGTGTCGATGACCGCGCAGGTGAGCTCGCTGTCCGTGGTCCAGGATCGACGGTTGAAGTTGTCTGACCCGCACGTGAACCAGGTGTCGTCGATGATGCAGATCTTGGCATGGACGTAGATCGGTGTCCCGGCTGTGTTTTCCAGATTGAACACGCCGAACCTGTCCGGGGCAACGCGGTTGATCGTTTCGATGGCGCGCAGTTGCCCCAGCCGCTTGGGCGGCCCTCCCAGCGGGCCGTCAGAGTCCGGGTAGCGGGGCACCATGGCGATCACGTTCAACCCGGGGTTCTGTTCAAGGGCCGCCGCGATTCCGGCTGCGACCTCTGCCGACCACAGGTACTGGTCCTCGATGTAGATCAACGAGCGGGCCAGGCCGAAGGCTTTCGTGTAGGCCCGGGCAACGCTCCGCTCACCATCGGGGGCGAACGGGAACGGCGGATGCTTCACACCGTAGGTGCGCAGCAGCTGGACGGCATGGGGCCCGGCAGGCGGTGGCGGCGGCGCAGTCTCCGGCAGGGCTTCTGGGTGCCGGGGCATGTCCGCGAGGCGTTGCAGCAGCATCCGGTACGGCGTGCGCCGGTCCAGGGGATGGGGGTCATCCCACCGTTCCGCGAACAGCTTCAGCACATCTGCCACAACCGGGCCACGCAGTTCCAGGGCGGCATCGTGCCACGGGGGTTGTTTCCCGTACCGGGAATCCATCGCCACCGCCTGCGGGTCTCCCGCATGATCGGCATCGTCCCGGCGGCTGTGCGAAACGTCGATCCCACCCACGAACGCGACGTCCTGCGAAGGGTCATCACGGCGGCGGATGACGAACAGTTTCTGGTGATGGCAGCCGAAGAGGCGCACGCGCTGATCCAAGAGCACCTCGCCGCCGGCGTCGTTGACCTGCCGGCTGAGCAGTTCGTTGGATCGCCAACTCATCGGGGCTGACACGCGCTCCCCGTGGGATCTCCAGATCAGGCCGCGGACTTCCACTCCCGTCTGGGCCAACCGCGCCAGCAAGTCACCGATCGCCGGTCCGTCCGCTGTAAGCCGCTCGTCGGCATCGCCGCGCCAGTCGGTGAACCACACACGGTCTCCCGACTGCAGAGCCGACAGCTCCTCATGCAGCCGGGCGAAGTAGGTTGCCCCGTGAATCAGGGGCTGCACGAGGTTGCCTTCAGACCACGACGGCGATCCCGCACCGCCTGTGTGCACGTCGGTGGCGGCATTGCCCCACTCACTGCCACTCAAGAACCAGTAATCAGGACCACTGTTCACTCGATGTTCCCTTCGGGACCCGAGGCCGGTCACTAGGCGTCCGGCCTACTCAGTAGCCTACGACTGTGGAGGTCAATGTCATCGGGTTGGGGTCATTGTCCTGGCAATTCCGGAGGTCTGGCCCAGCAGCGCCGGCACCCGACAACCCTGCCCATCCTGAGGTTTTTCATGAGCCAACTCGCAACCTTGTGCCCGCCGACGTCGAGGTTTACCGTAATCCCATGGCTCGGCGGATTCGCGGGGATGCGACAGCGGCGGCGGCCGTCATGGTGGCGGGATCGG
>DATCVX010000369.1:0-1874 GCA_036566705.1 Arthrobacter sp.
GTCTCACGATGCGGGACAACTGGAACCGTCCAGTGGATGGACAGTAAAGTTGATAAGTCTGTTTCCATCCCCTATCAGGATTGTGGATCTCTTATGAACCTCCTCCGGACCAAATCAATCGAGCAGTCAATGGCCGACGCCGATGAACCCGGACGCAAGCTCAAACGGTCCCTCAGCACCTGGGACCTGATGATCATGGGTGTCGCGGTCGCCGTTGGGGCCGGCATCTTCTCCGTCGGCGCCAAGGCCGCCGCCAACTTTGCCGGACCCGCCGTGACCATATCCTTCGCCATCGCCGCCGTCACGTGCGCGCTGGCCATCATGTGCTACGCCGAGTTTGCCACCGCCATCCCCGTCGCCGGGTCGGCCTACGTCTTCACGTACGCCACGATGGGTGAACTCCTGGCCTGGATCATCGGCTGGAACCTGATCCTGGAGCTCTTCACCGCCGCGGCCGTGATCGCCAAGTACTGGGGCATCTACCTCAGCAAGGTGTTCGCGCTGATGGGGGCCGACGTTCCGGCTGCCGTGTCCCTCGGCGGGATCGACCTCTATTGGGGAGCCTTCCTGATCGTTGCGATCTTCACGGTGCTCCTGGTCCTCGGAACCAAGCTCTCCGCCCGGGTGGGCAACATCTTCACCCTGATCAAGATCGCCGTGGTCCTCTTTGTGATCGTGGTGGGCTTCACCTACGTCAAGTTCGAGAACTACAGCCCGTTCGTTCCCGCAGCCGAGCCCACCGGCGCCAGCGGCACCGCCGATGTTCTCAAACAGTCCTTCTTCGGTTTCCTCACCGGCGCTGCCCCCGCCCAGTACGGCACGCTGGGCATCTTCGCCGGCGCAGCCCTGGTGTTCTTCGCCTTCATCGGCTTCGACGTGGTGGCCACGTCCGCCGAGGAAGTGAAGAACCCGCAGAAGACCCTGCCGCGCGGCATCTTTGGCGGCCTCGCCGTCGTCACGCTCCTGTACATCCTGGTGTCCCTCGCGCTGACGGGCATGGTGTCCTACACCGACCTGGCTGAAGCCAAGAACCCCACGCTGACCACCGCCTTCGAAGCCGTGGGCGACACCACCGCGGCGAAGGTCATCGCCTTCGGCTCCCTGATCGGCCTGACCACGGTGATCATGGTGCTCCTCATGGGCCTGTCCCGCGTGGTGCTGGCCATGAGCCGCGACGGCCTGCTGCCGCGTGCCCTGTCCAAGACCAGTGAAAAGCGTTCGACGCCGGCACGCCTCCAGGTGATCTGCGGCGCCGCCGTGGCACTCGTCGCCGGGCTCACCAACGTGGACCTGCTGGAGGAAATGATCAACATCGGCACGCTGTCGGCGTTTGTGATGGTGAGCCTGGGCATCCTGGTGCTGCGCAAGAAGCGCCCCGACCTCAAGCCCTCCTTCCGGGTGCCGTTCGGCAAGGTCCTTCCGGTGGTTTCCGCTGTGCTGTGCCTCTACCTGATGACCAACCTGGCTGTGGAGACGTGGATCTTCTTCGCCATCTGGCTGGTGATCGGACTCGCCATCTACTTCGCCTACGGCCAGCGCCACTCGCGCCTCAACGAGCGTTTCACCGAGGCCAGGGAAGCGGTCAACGGACCCTCGGACGCAGCCGTTCCGAAATCCTCCGACGACGAGGACGAGTTCAGCCGCGCCTGAGGCAACCAGAACATGGTGCCTGGTACCCGCATCGGATGAAACCGCCCGCCGACCCGCGTCGGCGGGCGGTTTCGTGTCTTCCAGCCGGGAAACAGGCCGTTGTGGAGGGCGGACAGCTCACCCACATCCGTTCCTACAACATCGAGCTGACGCCGCAGGAGCCGGCGGCCAGTACTTAGGATGGATCCATGGCCCGCCCCGCAAAACCCGAACGCAAGGCAGAG
>DATCVX010000370.1:0-8986 GCA_036566705.1 Arthrobacter sp.
GCTGAGCCGCTCCGGGTCCTCAATGTTTTTCACGTGGGCGCCCGGCGGATTGCTGACCGTTGGACCCACTTCGAACATGGCGATGCTGGCGCCCGGCGCTTCCTCACTGAGGATCCGCGCGTAAGCTGACGCCGTCGGACCGCTGCCGACAATGGCGACATCGACGGAGACGGGGTACCTCTGATGGCTCACGATCCGGCCACCAGTTCCTGGATGTACCGGACCGACTTTGCCGAGTCGATGGTGGGGTAGTACTCCAGCCCGATGGGGCCCGTGTAGCCACTGGTCCGCAGGTCGGCGAGCCGGGCAGGCCAGTCGATGGATCCGGAACCCGGCTCCCCACGCCCCGGAGTGTCGGCGATCTGCACGTAGCGGATGAGGTCACCCGCGTTGGCGAGTTCGACGGCGACATCCTCGCCTTCGACGGTGGAGTGGTAGAGGTCGTAGAGTACTCCGAAGTTCGGCGAGTCAACTCCCCGGGCAATGTAGACCGCCTCGGAGGTCCGGTCGAGCAGCGCGCCCGGGTGGTCTACCCGGACGTTGACGGGCTCCAGGATGAGCGTGATGCCGGACCCCTCGATGTGGGCCACCCCGCGGGTGAATATCTCGATCAGCTCGTCGAGCTGGTCCTGGCGCTTGCGTCCGCCGAATCCGGTGCCGCTTCCCACAACCATGCGGGGGCAGCCGAGCTGTTGCGCCACTTTGACGCCCGCGTCCAGGCCCTCATAGAACGGTTCGTGGTTGCGCGGCGGGATCATGAACTGCATGCGGGGCTCGGCCAGTTGGGCCGTGAGCTGGACACCGGTTTCCTCCAGGGCGGCCTTGAGGGCCGGAATGTCCTTGCCCGTGGGGCCCCACATCTCGACGGCGTCAAAGCCTGCGGCCGCGGCGGCACGGACGCGGTCCGCAGCACTTTCGCCCGCTTCGGCGAACAAAAGGTCGATATTCGGCGAAAGTTGGAACATGGATGTCTCCTGAAATTTAGGGGGTTTTAGGGTGTAGAAAATCTCCACGAAGCGCTTCAAACGATTCGCGGGTATCAGACGGTGCGTCAGCCCTTCAGGCCGCCGGAAAAGCCCTGGATGAACCTTTTCTGCGCAAAGAGGAACAGCACCAGAATGGGGATCATGGACACGATCACAATCGCGAAGATGGAGTTCCATTCCGAGACCAGGGACCCGATGTAGTAATACATGGCCACGGGCAGGGTCTGGTTGGCGGAGCCGCCGAGGAAGATCAGCGACGTGAAGAAGTCATTCCACACGATGAGCCCGGCGAAGATCGTGACTGTCCCCGTGGCGGGAGCCATCATGGGCAGCACCACCTTCGAGAAGATCTGCGATCTGCTGGCACCGTCGATGGTGGCCGCTTCCTCATAGTCGGTACCCAACCCGCGGAAGAAGTTTGAGTACAGGAAGATCGACAGCGGCAGGAGCATGCCGGTGTACAGGATGATCAGGCCCCACGCCGAGCCGGTGAGGCCCAGGGACCGCGCACCCATGTACAGCGGCACCGCGCCGAGCTGGCCGGGCAGGATGATGGCGATCAGGAAGAGGTAGTACGTGGCCTTGCTCCAGCGGCGGGTGCTGCGGGAGATGACGTAGCCGGTGATCGAACCGAGGGCGATCAGTCCGACAATGCTTCCGGCGGTGATGATGATGCTGTTCACAAGGCCCATCACCACGTTGGAGTTGCCCTGGGCCGTCAGGACGGCCACGAAGTTGCTGAAGTCAGGGTTCTTCGGCAACGCCAGGGGTGAGGTGGTGTACATCTCGCTGTCCGGCTTCAGGGCGGTGGTCACCAGGAAATAGAACGGGGCGAGGAAGGTCAGCGCCAGGACCCAGAGGCCAATTTCGCGGAGCAGGGTGAGCTTGGTGTAACGGAACATTGTCAGTCCTCGGGGTTCGATCGCGTCAGCCGTTGCTGGATCACGGCGAAGAACAGGATGATGGCGGCGAGCACCAGGGCCAGGGCGGCACCGCCGCCGAAGTTGCCGAGCGCAAAGGCCTGCTTGTAGACCTGGGTGGCCAGGGTTTCGGTGGCGCCGGCGGGTCCGCCGTTCGTCAGGGCCATGATGGGATCGAAGACCCGGAGCCCCTGGACGATTCCCAGCGTTGTGGCAATCGCAATGGCAGGACGGATGGCCGGCAACGTGACGTTCTGGAAGCGCTGCCACAGGTTGGCACCGTCGATGGCGGCCGCCTCTTCGACCTCCACCGGGACGCTGGCAAGCCCGGCCATGAAGATCACCATGGCAAAGCCGGTGGATCCCCAGACGAGCACTATCAGAACTGTCCAGATGGCCCACTGCGGGTCCGCCAGCCATGGCTTGGCGAGGTCGCCGGCGCCGATCGAGGTGAGGAACACGTTGATGGGGCCGTCGAAGTCGAAGATGTACTTCCACACGTAGGCAGTGGCCAGCGGGCTGAGCACCACGGGCATAAAGAAGAGGGTGCGGAGGACGTACCGCGTCTTCAGCATCCGGTTGAGGCCGAGGGCGATGATGAGCCCGCCGACGTTGCCGAGGAAGACCGAACCAAAGGCGAGGAACAGCGTGTTTGTCAGGGCGCCGAGCTTGGTGGGGTCCTTGAAGATGGCTTCGAAGTTCTGCGAGCCCACAATCTTGAACGAGCCAATGCCTGTCCAGTTCGTAAAAGCGAAGAAGCCGCCAATACCCGTTGCCACATAGTGGATGGCGATGACCAGGACAATCCCAGGCAGCGCCCACCACCAGTGGCCCAACTGCAGGCCGGTGCTCCGGGGACGGGTCTTTTCGCCCGCCCCCGGAGCACGCCTGCCTCGCAGGGGTGCTTTAGCTGCTTCGCTTTTCGGTTGCATCGTCGCAGTCATGGTAATCCTTGCTTGTCCCTTTGAGTCGTCGGAACTCTGGTGATCTGAAACTGTCACTGTCCCCAGGCTGTGTCCATGGCCTGCAGCACCTGATCGGCAGTCTTCTGTCCGGTGATGAGGCCCTGGACGCCGGTGGCGAGGGCGTCGTACACAGCGGAGTTGGGCCACTGGCTGTTCGGCAGAGGGCCGTACTTTCCGCCCTTGATGAGGTCGCCGACATTCTTGTAGGCGCTGGCGCCGAAGTCGTAGCTGTCCAGGCCGGTGACCGGAAGGGCGCCATCGATTTCCGCGAAGGCCTTGGTCTGCTCAGGCTCCGCCGCCCAGTCAAGGAACGCCTGGGCCGCATCCTTGTTCTTGGACGCTGCGTTGATGGAAAATGCGTAGTTCGCGCTGGCATAGACGAAAGCCTTATCCGAGCTCTTCTCTGCAGGGAGCGCGCGCACATCGAAATCCGAGTCGGCAGCCGCGGTCTTCAGCTGCTTCCAGCTGGGACCCGGGATAAAGCCGGCAACGGATGTTCCGCTGGCAAGGCCCTTGGTGATGGCATCGAACCCGGCACCTGCCGCGCCCTTCTGGAAGCAGCCCGCATCGTTGAGCTTGGTGACAGCCTCCAGCGATGCCTTCCAGCCATCAGACCCAGCGAAGGTGGTCTCCTTGGCGGCACGCTTTTCGTTCCACTTCGGGTCCTCCGCGTAGACGCGGGACGCGGCCAGGGACATCGCCATCAGACCGGTGTTTGGAGCAGCGGAGCCCGCCAGTGCAATGAACGACTTGCCGGAGGACGCGAGCGACCGGCACTGGTCCTGAAGGGAGGCGAAGTCTGACGGGAAATCGGAAATGCCGGCGGCTTTGGCGGCTGTTTCATTGGCGACCATACCGACCACCGTGATTTCGGGGGCCTGACCGTACACCTTGCCGTCTGTCCCGAACAGGGCTTCGCTGCCCTCGGGCACAAGCGCCTTGGCGGCCTCGTCCAGCGGCTCAAGGAATCCCGCCTGCACGAGTGGCAGGATGCTGCGGCCGGTGCCGGAACCCGGGGAGGTCACCACCACGTCGGATGCATTGCCGGCCTGGAGCTGGGTCCGAAGGGTCTGGTCGTAGGAGTCGTTGGGCTGCGGGTTGAAGGTGATCTTCACGTCCTTGTGCGTTTCCATGTACTTCTCGCCCAGTGTCTGGAACGGGCTCTCGATGGTGTTCGAGGTGGCAAAGGAAAGGGAAAACTCCTGGGCGCCGCCTGCGGCGGTGTTGCTTCCGGTGGAACCGGAACATCCAGTGAGGATGAGGGCTGCGGCTGTGGGGAGGGCGAGGGCGCCGACCTTCAGGCCCGAAAAGCGACTGTGCTGTGTCATGTCCAGCCTTTCTGACTTCGTTGTCGAAAAATTTCCGGGAGCCGTGACCCCGGTCACTCATCAGTATGCAGGAGATGTGCCGAAAACGCACATAAGTATTCCCGATACCGGACATAAGTCTGGAGATGGATCGCAGAAGGCCGCAACGTGGCCCGGCCGGGGAAGTCCGCGGCCGCCCACCCCGCTTAGCATCAAAAATAATGATGATCTCCGCCGCCCACATTGATGACCCTGATACGCTGGGTGTACTGAATCCCTTCCCGAAGGATCGCTCCGCCGTGACGAATTCCGCCCTTCTTTCCCGGCTTGACTTGAATCTGCTCATCTCGCTGGATGCACTGATTACGGAGCGCAGCGTCACGAGGGCGGCCGAGCGGCTCCACCTTAGCCAGCCCGCCCTCAGCGCCGCCCTCTCGCGGCTCCGATCGCACTTCGGCGACCCCATCCTTGCCCGCCGCGGCAATGCCTACGAGCTCACGCCCTTCGCCCTCCGACTGGCGGAGCACACCACCACTGCGCTTGAGGCGGCCCGCCGCGTCTTCGAAAGCCAGGCAACATGGGAGCCGGCGGAGTCCGAACGTGAGTTCTCCATTTACGGGTCGGATTACGGCTTCACCACCATCGGCCGGGTCGCGTCGGAACTCGCGGCGGAGCGTGCCCCCGGCGTCCGGTTCAGGTTTATGCTCCACAATCCGATGGTGGTGGAGGACGCCGCCAACCGCCTTCGCTCGGTGGACGGCATGGTGCTGCCGCACGGTTTCCTCACCGGGCTCCCCTACCTGGACCTCTGGCGGGACGGCTGGGTGGCCGTCGTCTCCTCATCCAACGAGGCTGTTGGAGAGCAGATCACCATGGAAAACGTCGCCGAACTTCCGTGGGTAATGTCTTACCAGTCGCGGTCGGCCTTTACCTCCGCGGAGCGCCAGATCCAGCAGCTGGGCATTGAGCCCCGGGTCGAGGTGGTGGTGGAGAGCTTCCTTTCCCTCCCCCACTTCGTCATTGGAACCCAGCGGATTGGACTTATCCAGGCGGCACTGGCGCCCTTCGCCCTTCAACTGGGAGGCATAAGGGTTCTGCCGCTGCCTTTTGATGCCACACCGCTGGTCAACGCGCTTTGGTGGCATCCGGTGCACAACCGGGATTCGGAACATGAGTGGATGCGCGGCCTCTTTGAAGAAGCCGCCGGGATTGTGGCGGCGTCCGCAGCAAAGAACGCGACTTAAGACGGTGATGCCCGGCTGGATGACCAGCCGGGCATTCCCGTTCCCGTGACCGCGTGCTACCGGATCAGGCTGCCCGTCATGCTGACATAACGGACGCCCGCATGCTGCGGCGGATGAGGTCATGCTGCTTCCGGACCAGCAGCAGCGGATCCACCTCGCCTAGCTCGGCGAAGGCGTGGCCCTCCCACTCGCTGGACCAGTAGCCGCGGTAACCGCCTTCAACGAACACGCGCACCAGTTCCGGATAGTCAATGGCGGGCTCGTTGCCCTGCTCGTCAATGTCGTAGAACTTTGCGTGGACGTGCATGATCTGCGGCATGATGTCCGCCCATTCCGTCGGACTCACGTGGCCGTGCATATTAAAGGCCAGGTGGGCGAAGGAGCCAAGGCGGGCAGGATCAAAGTCGCGTCCATGGAGGTAGCCAATGAACTCCTCCTGCCGCGCCCGCATGGGCGAGTCAGTGGCCCAGATGGCTTGCAGCCGCTGGATGGCGTCGTCGTCGAGACCGGCACGGCGGACAGCCCGCAGGAGCGTGGGGGACATGCTGTGCATGGTGGAGGAGAAGTCCGCCACGAAACCCAGCAGCGGTGAGTCGAGGTCGGCGTAGACATCGCGGACTTTCATGATCTCCGGCGAGTTGGGCCCCAGCGGTGCATGGATCTCATAAGCAAGCTTGAGCTCAAGGTCCTCAGCGAGGGGCAGCAGCCTGCGGAGCAGCTCAGGCTTGGCGCTCTGGATGCGTACGAGGGGGAATCCCAGCTTCTTGGCGCCTCGGAACAGCGTCTCCGTGAACGCGTATTCCTCATCAGGGGTCATGTCCCGGTCGCGGCGGCGTCCCATGTCCAGGTTGGCGCCGAAGGAACTGGCCACGAAGCCGTGCTTGTCGAAGGCAGCCTGCCATGAGCGGGCAAAGTCGTCCGTCACGTGGGGGTAGGTCGGCAGGACCTGGGATGCCACGATCTCAATCCCGGGACCGATCCCGAGTTCGGCCACCCGGTTGAGCAGCCCGTCGAAGTCGTACCAGCCTGCCCGGAATTCGGCACTGGCCGAGTAGAGGGTGAGCCCCAGCGAGAACGGATCGTCCTCGGCCTTCGGCGGAGCCGGCATGACTGCCGCCGCCGTGAGTTGCGGAGCCGGCACGTTCCGGTCCGTGGCCGTCAGCTCCATCGCCTGGTTCACGAAGTTTGGGACGTACATCCCGGGACCGCCGTCCTGGCCCGGGGCAATCTGCATGTAGGGGAGGCGCAGCTCTCCGGTCAGCCGGATATGGAGCTGCTCGCCCAGGGAGACAGGGTTGTCTCTCCGGGCTATCAGCAGCGGGTGGTCCTGGAGGTACCAGAGTGTCTCGCTTTGCTCCGGAAGGTCAGGCAGCGCGTACCGCACTCCGCCGAGCTCCAGGGACAGGTTCCCGGCGGGAATCTCCTGGCCATCCACGGTGAGCCGGAGGCTGGTGACCGAGGAAAGCCAGAGGCTGCGGTACCACGGGAGTGTCAGTGCCAGCGCGAAACCTTCAGGATGGGTGCGCAGGCTTGAATCGTCAATGAGTCCGTTTGGCATGGTTCTCTCTTTTTGCTGGTGGAGAGGTGGGGTGGGTGTGGGGCGGGTCAGGCTAGCTCGCCGGCGATGCGGCGGATAAGGGCATGTTGGCGCCGCACCTGTTCGATGGCGCGCCACGGGGTGCGTTCGCCTTCGTATTCACTGGAGAGGTAGCCGGTGTAGCCGGCGTCCTTGAGGCTTTGGAGCACGGGCCGCCACGGGATCTGCTGGTCTTCGAGCTGTTCGTTGATGTCATGGAACTTCGCCTGGATAAACACCACATACTGGGCGATGCCAGCGAAATCGGCCGGATCGACACCGATGCCGTCGAGGAACGCGGGCCGGTTTTCCCGGGACTCCCCCTCCCGCAACGGAATCGGGCGGTCCTGGAAGATCCCGGTATCGATGAGCAGGCCGAAGTTCTTGGTGCCCGTCCGTTCAATGAGGCCGATGTAATCCTCGACCACGGGATGCTTGATGGGCGTCGGCGAATGGATCTCAGGGCAGATGATGACGCCCAGCTCGTGCGCAAGGTCAAGGGAGCGTTCCACCGATTCCGTCCAAATCGGGTCGGGGACCAGATCGCTGGACACAACGCCAATCTTGGGACGCACAAAGCCGAAGCCGAGCCGGTGGGCCAGCCTCAGGTCACGCTGCAAGGCGTCCGCACCTTCGGCAGCGGTCATGGCCCGTCCCGGGTGCAGCCGGGTGTCGATCCAGGAACCGTAGTTGGTGGGTTCCAGTGAATACTTCTCCAGGAGCCGGAACCAGGTGTCCGTCCAGGCCGTGGACGGCTCAGGATAGCCGGGAATATGTCCTTCGCCGAGGATTTCGACGCCGGTTGCGCCTACATCAGCGACGGCGGCGAGCGCCGTCTCCAGGTCCATGACGGTTCCGTAGTCGCCCATAAAGCTATAGAGGGAGACGCCGTAGCGGAACGTGCCCTCGCCGCCTTCGGGCCCCAGCGTCACCTTGCGGCTGGCGCGGTGCACGGTGGGCTGGTGCTCGATGGGAATGTAGGACATCCGCAGGTGCAGCTCGATGGTTATCTCATGGACGCCCTGGGGCAGGCCGCCGTCGAGGGGAACTGTGACAACCGCGGCTTCCTCCAGGGGCCACCGGAGGCCTTCACTCTGCCAGAGCTGCTGCAGCGTGCACGTCTGCCCGCCGAAGGTCCAGAGCGGAACGTCCGGGCCGACGTCGACGATGGTGCCCACGCGGACCGCGATTCCGTCAATCAGGGAGGCGGCCATGCCCCTGTAGGACGGCATGCGGACATGGAATTGGAAGCCGGTCACGCGTCCGCCCTCGGTGACGTTCCGGAATCCGACGGACTGGATGAGGTCTCTTTCGAGAAGCATCATTGCTCACTCTCTGTAGGTGCCCAATCAGCGTAGCAGCATTCCGTCACTTTCACACCTAAGTTTGTTGAGATTCAACTAAACTGTCAGCCTGGCAGGACGGCCGACCAGCCGCCGTCGACCATCAGGTTGGCACCCGTCACATACGACGCCTCATCGGAGGCAAGGAACAGCGCACATGCGGCGACTTCCTCCGGGGTGCCGATCCGGCCCAGGGGAATACTTCCGGCGATGGTCCTCATGGGGTGGCCCGGGGCCAGGAGGTTGCCCTCGGTGGCCGCCGTGCGGATCATTCCGGGACTGACTGCATTGACCCGCAGCCCGTGCGGAGCCCCTTCGGCCGCGAGCTGCTTGGTCATGGCCACCACGGCTCCCTTGGTGGCGGTGTGGGCCAACCTGCCGTTGGTCATGGAACCGGTGACTCCGGCCGTGGACCCCACAAGGACGATGGCCGGGTTCGGGGCCTGGATCAGGTGCGGCCAGAAGTACTTCACCGGCAGGAACACCACGTCCATTTCATGTTCCACGTTCCATTTCCAGTCGGCGAAGGTCAGCTGCTCCACCGGGGCGAACCGCGTGACCGCAGCATTGGCATACAGGATATGGACCTGACCGTGGGTTGCGGCCACAGCCTGTGCCCAGGACTCGACGGCGGCCTCGTCCGTG
>DATCVX010000371.1:0-2643 GCA_036566705.1 Arthrobacter sp.
CGGCGGCGGCGGACGCGGGCTGAAAGTGGTCCGCGAGATGGACCAGATCGAGGAATCCTTCGACTCGGCCGTCCGCGAAGCAGTGGTGGCCTTCGGCCGCGGCGAGTGCTTTGTGGAACGGTACCTGGACCGGCCGCGGCACGTGGAAGCCCAGGTGCTGGCCGACCAGCACGGCAATGTGGTGGTGGTGGGAACCCGCGACTGCTCGCTCCAGCGCCGGCACCAGAAACTCGTGGAAGAGGCCCCCGCGCCCTTCCTGACCGAACAGCAGACCCGCCAGATCTACGACGCCGCCAAGGCAGTATGCCGTGAAGCCTCCTACTCAGGTGCAGGCACGGTCGAATTCCTGGTCGCCGCCGACGGCACCGTCGCGTTCCTTGAGGTGAACACCCGCCTGCAGGTGGAGCACCCCATCACCGAGGAGACCACCGGCATCGACCTGGTCCAGGAGCAGCTCCGCATCGCCGCCGGCGAGCCGCTGCGCTTCACCGCCGACCCCGAACCGCGCGGCCACTCCTTCGAGTTCAGGCTCAACGCCGAGGACGTGGGACGGGGCTTTCTCCCGTCGCCGGGAACGATCGCGACATTCAGCGGCCCTACGGGTCCGGGCATCCGGCTGGACTCCGGTGTCCGCTCCGGTTCCATCGTGGCGCCGCAGTTTGATTCCCTGCTGGCCAAACTGATCGTCACCGGTGCCGACCGCCAGCAGGCACTCCGCCGGGCCCGCCGCGCACTCGCCGAAATGGAAATCACGGGTGTTGCCACCGTCCTGCCGTTCCACCGCGCCGTCGTGGAAGCCCCCGACTTCACCTCCGAGACCGCGCTCGGCATCCACACCCGCTGGATCGAGACGGACTTCGCCGATTCCATCGCCGCAGATCCGGAGTTCGGCACATCCGTTCCGGACGGTGCGCGGCGCACCATCACCGTTGACGTCGACGGCCGGCGCCTCGCCGTCGGCCTCCCCGCTGACCTGCTGGATGGCTGGGCGCGGTCCGGCGGCGCGGTGCCCGCCGGCGTGTCGGTTGACGGTACCTCTTTTGACGGGACGTCGGCAGCGGCCGACGGCGGGGCTGCCGCCGGCGCCGCCGATCCCGGCGAGCTGCGCGCCGGCATGTCCGGAACGGTGGTGAAGTGGCTCGTGGAGCCCGGCGCCGAAGTTTCCGCCGGCGATCCGGTGGTGGTGCTCGAAGCCATGAAGATGGAAACCCAGGTGGCCGCGCACCGCGGCGGAACGGTGACCGACGTCAGGGCCCAGTCCGGCGGCGTCGTGATGGCCGGGGCCGTGCTGGCGCTGATCGGCTGACGCCCGCACCGGCCCAGTCGAAGCAGGCCGTGTTTCGTCAGCGCAGGCTGGCCGCCGGGGCTCCGAGGATGCTGTCCAGCAGGCCGTTGCGGAACTTGCCGTCCGGATCGTGTTCCGCGGCCAGGGCCCGGAAATCGGCGAACCTCGGGTACAGCGCCTCCCAGTCGTGGCCGGCCGGGGTGAACAGCTTGCCCCAGTGCGGCCGTGCCCCGAACGGCCGCAACAGTTCCTCCAGCTCCGGAAGGACGGCCTCCACCTCGGCCTGAAGCGGCTTCCAGGTGAGGTGCAGGGCCACGCTCCGCTGCTGGTAGAACGGGCTGAGCCAGAACTCGTCGGCTGCGCCCGTGCGGATTTCGGAGACGAACAGCAGCGGCGCCAGCTTGTCCGCCAGGCCGCGGACGGCCTGGATGGCGGCCGGGCCGTGCTCCAGGGGCAGGATGTATTCGCTCTGCAGTTCCTCGCCGTTGCTGGGCGTGAATTCGTGGCGGAAGTGCGGCAGCCGGTCCAGCCACGGGCCGGGTTCGTCCAGCTGCGCCGTGCAGTTTTCGCCGGACATTCCGGGCAGCGGGTGCCGGGCTTCCACAGCCGGGGTGGCGCCGAACAGGTCGGTCAGGGCAGGGTCCGAATCGAGGGCCTTGAGCCACACCTGGTTGATGTGCTCCCCGGCGTAGTCGGTGAAGAGGCTGACGCTGTAGGCGCTTGAGACCAGGGCGGGGAAGTCGGCCAGGGCCCGTTCCCACGGCAGGTTTTCCAGGACCCGCTGCCGCATCCGGAAGCTGGGCCGGACCGAGAGTTCCAGGCCGGTGACAATGCCCAGGGCCCCGAGACCCACGACGCTGCCAAGGAATTCGTCCCCATCCTCGCGGGACAGGGACACCTGCTCGCCGGAGGCGCGGACCAGGTCAACGCGTTCGACGGCGCCGGCCAGGGAGGGGTTGTCCACTCCCGAGCCGTGCGTCCCCGTCTGGATGGCGCCGGCCACCGAGATGTGTGGCAGGGACGCGAGGTTGTGGATCGCAACGCCCGACTTTTCCAGCGTGCGGCACAAGGCTCCGTAACTGATGCCGCCGCTGACGCGGACGGTCTGCCGCTCCGAATCAAGCTCGATCTCCTGCGGAAGGGCGTCCAGCAGGATGTGCACGCCGTCGGTGTCGCCCACGCGGTTGAACGAGTGCCGCGACCCGAGTGCCTTCACGCGGGAGGAGCCGGCCACCACCTCGGCGAGCCCGGCCACCGAGTCCGGACGGTGGACTTCGGCGGAGGAGTATTCGAGGTTTCCTGCCCAGTTCTTCATTGGATCGCTTTCCGGTGGAGGGTGTGGCTTCCACGCTACTTTG
>DATCVX010000372.1:0-3927 GCA_036566705.1 Arthrobacter sp.
ATAGCGCGCATGGTTGATCTTTTCACAGCGGGGGCCATTGACCGCAGTACTGACTGGAACCAGACTTTCACTGAGCCTGCATCCCGCCGCGCCGCGTCCCAGGAGGAAGCCATGACCAGCCAGGAAATCCAGCCCGAAACAGCCCGTCGTGCGGGGCGGGAGTGGTTCAAAAGCGCCGTGGTCTACCAGATCTACCCCCGCAGCTTTGCCGATTCCGACGGCGACGGCGTGGGCGACCTCCGCGGAATCATCGGGCGGCTGGACTACCTCCAGGACCTGGGTGTCGACGTCGTCTGGCTGTCCCCGGTCTACCGCTCGCCGCAGGATGACAACGGCTACGACATCAGCGACTACCGGGACATCGACCCGGTCTTCGGCGACCTCGGCACGCTGGACGAACTGCTGGCCGGCCTGCACAACCGCGGTATGAAGCTGGTGATGGACCTCGTGGTCAACCACACCTCGGACGAGCACCCGTGGTTCGTCGAATCCCGCTCCTCCAAGGACAGCCCAAAACGGGACTGGTACTGGTGGCGCGCTCCGCGGGACGGTGTGGACCCGGGAGCACCCGGGGCGGAACCGAACAACTGGGGCTCCGCGTTCTCCGGCCCGGCCTGGGAATACGACGCTGCCAGCGGCGAGTACTACCTGCACCTGTTCTCGAAAAAGCAGCCCGACCTGAACTGGGAAAACCCTGAGGTCCGGGCCGCCGTCTACGACATGATGAACTGGTGGCTGGACCGCGGCGTGGACGGCTTCCGGATGGACGTCATCAACTTCATCTCCAAGGACCGGTCCCTGCCGGACGGCCCCCGGTCTGACGGGATGCTTTTCGGCGACGGCGGCCCGCACTACATCTGCGGTCCGCGGATCCACGAGTTCCTCCAGGAGATGCACCAGGAGGTCTTTGCCGGCCGTGACAAGGACCTGCTCACCGTCGGCGAAATGCCCGGCGTCACCGTGGAGGACGCCGTGCTGTTCACCGACCCTGCCAGGGAGGAGGTGGACATGGTGTTCCAGTTCGAGCACGTGGCACTGGACCAGGAGGGCGGCAACAAGTGGCGGCCCAGGAAGCTCCGGCTCACCGACCTGAAGAAGTCCCTGGGCCGCTGGCAGGACGCGCTGGGGGAGCACGGCTGGAACAGCCTCTACTGGGGCAACCACGATCAGGCCCGGGCCGTGTCCCGGTTCGGCGACGACGGCCAGTTCCGCGAGCTGTCCGCCAAAATGCTGGCCGCCGTCCTGCACCTGCACCGCGGCACGCCCTACGTCTACCAGGGCGAGGAACTGGGCATGACCAACATGACCTTCGGCGCCATCAGCGACTACCGGGACATCGAGGTCCTCAACCATCACCGGGAAGCCACCACGCACCTCGGCCACACCGACGCCGAGGTCCTGGCCGCGCTGGCCCCGCTCAACCGGGATAACGCCCGCACCCCGGTGCAGTGGGACGCCAGCCGCCATGGCGGCTTCACTACCGGTGCGCCCTGGATCGCCGTCAATCCGAACGCCAACACCATCAACGCCGCTGCGCAGGTGGATGACCCGGACTCCGTCTACAGCTTCTACCGCCGGGTCATCGACCTGCGCCACACGGACCCGGTCGTGGCCTACGGCGACTTCACCATGCTGCTGCCCGACGACGAGCACGTCTACGCGTTCACGCGCTCGCTGCCCGACGCGGAACTGCTGGTGCTGGGCAACTTCTCAGGATCAGTCCAATGGGCCGGGGTCGGCGGACCCGCCTGGGCGGGCGCCGCCCAGGTGCTGGGAAACTACCCGCCCGACGGCGGCACGGACCTCCGGCCGTGGGAAGTGCGGGTTCTGCGCCGGGACCTGTAAGCCGGCGCCGGTAGGCGTGGGACGCTCCGGTGCCGGCCGGTCAGGGCGCCAGCCGGTCGCCCGGCCGCTGCACGCGGAACCACCGGTAACCGTAACGGCCCAGCTCAACGGTGAAGCCGCCGTCGGGCTCCAGCGGCAGGTCGCCGCCGTCGAGCACGTCCAGCAGGGTGGCGCCCCTGTAGGCCCGTTTCGGCGAATCCTCACCGCCCACCTTGCCCGTGATCGTCACCTTCCTCGTGCCGAAGTTGTGCAGCAGCACCATGGCGCCCCCGTTGGAGGTGCACGTGTGCGCGAAGACCGCGGGTTCCGGCTGGTCGATCACGGCAAACTCGCCCCAGCCCAGTTCGGGGGACTCGCGGTAGCGCTGGATCAGCCTGGCCATAAAGTTCCAGAGCGAATCCGGGTCGCGTTTGGCGGCGGCCGCGTTGACGTTGGCCGGACCGTAGTCGCCGCGGGCCAGCGGCACCACCAGATCGGACGCCTTCGCACTCGAGAATCCGCCGTTCTTCGTGCTGTTCCACTGCATGGGGGTGCGGACGGCGGCCCTGCTCTTCTGCCGCAGGTCCTCGCCCATGCCGATTTCCTCGCCATAGAACAGGACCGGAGTGCCGGGGAGCGAGAACATCAGCGAGTACACCATCCGGATCCGCTCGGCGTCACCGCCGAGCATCGGCGGCAGCCTGCGGCGGAGGCCACGTCCGTAGATCTGCATGTTCTTCTCCGGGCCGAAGGCGGCGAAAACCTCCTGCCGTTCGGCGTCGCTGAGCTTGTCCAGCGTGAGTTCATCGTGGTTGCGGACGAACATGGCCCATTGGTTGTCGGGGTGCAGCGGCGGGCGGCTCTTCAGGTTCTCGGCCAGCGGCCGGGCGTCCTGGCGGGCCAGGGAAAGGTAGAGGTGCTGCATGGTCATAAAGTCGAACTGCATGTTCAGCTCGTTGCCCTCGGGGCCGCCGAAGTATTCCAGCTGTTCCTTGTAGGGCAGGTTGACCTCGCCGAGCATCACGGCGCTGCCGTTGCGGCGGCCCAGGAAGCTGCGCAGCGCGCTGAGGTATTCGTGGGGATCGATGTTGGCGGCCTCGTCCTTGGGTTGGCCGCGGGTTTCCAGGAAGAAGGGCACGGCGTCCAGCCGGAAGCCGTCCAGTCCGAGCTCCAGCCAGAGCCCCATGGCCTTGGCGATTTCGTTCCGCACGTTGGGGTGTGTCACGTTCAGGTCCGGCTGGTGCTCGGCGAACATGTGCAGGTACCACTCGCCGGTGGCGTCATCCTTCGTCCAGAGGGACGTCTGCTCGCCGGGGAAGACCACCTCCGAGGAGGTGTCCGGAGGAGTGTCCGCCCGCCACACGTAATAGTCCCGGTACGGGTTGTCCTTCGATTTCCGTGCCTCCACGAACCACGGGTGCTGGTTGGAGGTGTGGTTGACCACGAAGTCTGCAATCACCCGCATGCCCCGGTCCTTGGCGCTGCGGACAAACTCAACGAGGTCGCCCATGGTACCCAGCCGCGGATCCACGGTGAAGAAATCCGTGACGTCGTAGCCGTCGTCGCGGTCCGGCGACGGGTAGAACGGCATCAGCCAGATGCACGTGACGCCCAGCGCGGCGAGGTAGTCCACGCGCTGGGTGAGGCCGGCGAAGTCGCCGGTGCCGTCGCCGTCGTCATCGAAGAACGTCTCCACGTCCAGGCAGTAGATGACGGCGTTCTTCCACCACAGGTCCGAGGTTTCCGCGATCCTCACAGCGTTGCCCCTTCGGTGCGTGTGTCCGGAACCGGCGCCGGACGCAGTTGGGGCAGTACGTCAGCGCCGAATGCCTCGATGAACGGGGCCTGGTCCTGCCCCACATAGTGCAGGTAGAGCTCGTCGAAGCCCAGGGCCGCGTACCCTGCCAGCCACTCGGCGTGCCGGTCCAGGCTGGCGGAGATGTTCACCGACTTCCGGACCTGGCCCTCGCCCACGTGGCCGCTGACGCCGTCGAAATGGGCCGCGGTGGGCAGGTCCCAGGGCACCGGAGGGGCGAAGGTGTTGGTCCGCCACTGGTCCAGCGCCGTGGCCACGGCATCCTCCTCGCGCGGCGCCCAGGACAG
>DATCVX010000373.1:0-2527 GCA_036566705.1 Arthrobacter sp.
GTCTTCGCGGTGCCCGCCAGCAGGGACTTGGTGCCCTGCTGGAACGCGGCCGAACCGGAGGCGCAGGCGTTCTCCACCCGGGTGGCCGGGACGTTGGCCAGGTCCGGGGAGACCTGCAACGCCAGGGATGACGGGAAGGCCAGGGGCATCATGCCGGAGTTGAACTGGCCAAGGTAGATCTCGTCGATCTGGCCCGGCTCAATGCCTGCGTTGCCGATGGCTTCCGTGGCCACCTGGACGATCAGGGACTCGAGGGTCTCGTCCGTCAGTTTGCCGAACCGGCTGTGGCCCCATCCGGTGAGCAGGACGTCCTTGCCGAACTGTTCCTTGAGGCTCATGCTGCCACTTCCTCGTTGTCGAGCTGGACATCAAACACGGCTTCGGTCTTCCCGCAGATTTCCTCCACGGTGACCCCCGGCGCGAGGCGCGTGAGTGTGAGCCGCCGCGTGCCGCCGTCGTCCGCTTTCACAAGGTCAAAGACTGCGAGGTCGCTGATGATCCGGTCCACGCAGCTGAGCCCCGTGAGCGGCAGGGTGCACTCGGCGACGATCTTGGCGGTGCCGTCCTTGGCGTTGTGCTCAGTGAGGACCACAACCCGAGGGGTGCCGGCCACCAGGTCCATGGCGCCTCCCATGCCCTTGACCATCTTGCCCGGGATGGTCCAGTTGGCGAGGTCGCCGTTGCCGGAGACCTGCATCGCGCCGAGGATGGCGACCTTCACGTGGCCGCCGCGGATCATGCCGAAGGACGTCGCGGAGTCGAAGATGCTGCCGCCGGGCAGGACGGTGACTGTCTGCTTGCCGGCGTTGATGAGGTCCGCGTCCTCCTCGCCGTCGTAGGGGAACGGGCCCATGCCGAGCAGGCCGTTTTCGCTCTGCAGGACCACGCGGACGCCGTCTGGCAGGTTGTTGGCCACCAGCGTGGGGATGCCGATGCCCAGGTTCACGTAGTCGCCGTCGTTCAGTTCCTCGGCCGCGATGGCAGCCATTTCATCCCTGGTCCAGGCCATGGGGGTCTCCTTGTTGAAAAAGTTTCGGGGGCTTAAGTGTTCGTTCGCGCTGTGTGGAGCGGTACTAGGCGGGGACGGGCTCGGCGGTGCGCGGGCGGACCGTGCGCTGTTCGATGTCCTTCACCCGTCCGGACGCCTGGACCAGGCGCTGGACGTAGACGCCGGGGGTGACAATGTGGTTCGGATCCAGGGTCCCGGGTTCCACGATGACTTCCGCTTCCGCGATGGTGACCGCACCGGCGGTGGCCACTACGGGGTTGAAGTTCCGGGCAGTGAAGCGGTAAACCAGGTTCCCGTCCGTGTCGGCGGTGTGCGCGTGGACGAGTGCGACGTCGGCCCGGATGGCGCGCTCCTGAACGTACGTTTCGCCGTCGAACACCTCGTGCGGCTTACCCTCGGCTACTAACGTGCCGACGCCCGTTTTGGTGTAGAAGGCGGGGATGCCGGCGCCGCCGGCGCGGAGGCGTTCGGCCAGCGTGCCTTGCGGGGTGAACTCGACCTCCAGTTTCCCGGCGAGGTACTGCTCCGCGAACAGCTTGTTCTCACCCACGTAAGAGGCGATGACCTTGCGGACCTGTCCGGCTTCAATCAGGACCCCCAGGCCTTTGCCGTCCACACCCATGTTGTTGGACACCACGGTGAGGTCCCGGACGCCGGAGTCACGGACGGCCTCGATCAGGTCAGCCGGGATGCCGCTCAGGCCGAAGCCGCCCACGGCCAGGGTGATTCCATCCCTCAGGGCATCGTAGAGGGCGTCGGCAGCGCCTGTTTTGAGTTTCGACATGCTTTTCTCCTCATTGAGAGCGGGGCGTTGGGTGGAAATCCACTTTATGGACAACGGCTCTGGTTTCGGAGCGTACGGGAGTGAATTAGGGACTGTCAAGGCGTCAGAATTGCCTGAATCGTGGCATTTTTACAGTGTGGACGGTACCCTGAGTTGAGTCCACAATATGGATACTTTGATGGTCGAGAGGTCGTACATGAACCAGAATCCCGTGCAGGGCGCGCAGGTAGTCAGCCGCATCGCCGGACTGCTGCGCATCGCCGGCCGCAAGCCCGAAGGCAGCCCGCTGGTGGAACTTGTGAAGGAGTCAGGCCTCACCCGGCCGACGGTCCACCGCCTGCTGACCTCGCTGGCGGCGGAAGGACTGCTGGACCATGACGGCCGGACCGGCAATTGGGTCCTCGGGCCCGAAATCCTGCTGATGGGGTCCGTGGCGTCCGCAAGGTTCCCGCTCGAGGAGATCGCTCGGCCCAGCCTCCGCCGGCTGGCGGAGGAAACGGGGGAGAGCGCGTTCTTCTCCATCCGCCGGGGAGCGGAGACGGTCTGCCTGCTCAGGGAGGAGGGCAGCTTCCCGGTGCGTTCCTTCGTGCTGCATGAAGGAGTCCGGTTCCCGCTGGGCGTCGCCTCGGCCGGGACTGCGATCATGGCGTTCCTGCCGGAAGCGGAGCAGGAACAGCTACTGGCATCCTGGGCAGGCCATGCGGGCGCGTTCGCCGCAGCGCACACGGCAGAAG
>DATCVX010000374.1:0-11541 GCA_036566705.1 Arthrobacter sp.
ATCCAGCACCCCCAAACGCTCTATCACTTTCTGTGGCTTTTGCCCGAACCCTCTCTCACCTCATTTGAGGTGGGGGAGGGTTCGCCTTTCCTGCCCGGCCGCCGGGGCGTTCCTAGTGCGCTGCAGGAAGCCGTGCTTGGCTGAAGTGCCAGTGTTGGCAAGAAGAAACTCAATTGGGGGAGGGTCCGGAATGGATCAGAACGTCGTCTCAGGCTTACCGCGGACAACCTTGCGGGCAGGAATCATCGTGGGTGCCATCGGCGCATTCTCGGTCATCCTTGCTCCGCAGATCATGCAGTCAATGCAGTTCGGACCGGCCTATTCACAGGCCCTTGGCATGGTGCTTCAGGTGGCCTTTCAGCTGGTCACACTGTTTTTCCTGCCGTTTTCAGCCGCCCTCGTGGCCGCTTCCCTGGTGAAGCGCCATCTGGACTTTACGCTGGCGCGGGCAGGTGCGGCCCCGTCCGCCGGCCGGCAGCCGCCGCGGGACTAAGCGGGCCGCCGCCGCAACGCACGACGCCGGCACTCGGGGTGAGTGCCGGCGTCGTGATTGCAGGAGGGTTCCGGAAAAAGCCGCAGGATCTGCGAGAGGGTTCCCGGAAAACCTGCAGGTAGTGGGAGAGCGTCGCGGGGCGTTTAGGCGGGAGCTATTGCCCCTTCCGCCTGGCGCTCCTCGACCAGGGTGGAGACGGCGTCGAACAGCGGATGGTCGGGAGCGAGCCCCGTGATCCGGGCGGTGGCGTCGGCCGGTGAGGAGGATGCCAGGATTTGCGCGAGCTCGGTGGCCTCGGCGTCGCCGGGGTCGGTGAAGCGCAGGGCCGCCGCGATCGCGCCCAGCAGCGCTTCGGGCACGATCCCGCGCTCGGCCAGCTCCGCGGCCGGGCCGATGAACCGTTCGTGCCGGCTGAGCTTGCGCAGCGGGGCGCGTCCCACCCGGTTCACGGTGTCCGGCAGGTGCGGATTGGAGAACCGGACCAGGATCTTTTGGACATAGGCTTCCTGCTCGTCGTTGCTGAAGCCGTGCTTGGCCACCAGGAGCTGCTTGGTTTCCTCCAGGACGGCGCGGACATCCTCCGCCACGTCCTGGTCGGCCATGGCGTCGGAAATCTTTTCCAGGCCGGCCTCAAAGCCGAAGTACGCAGCTGACGCGTGCCCCGTGTTAACCGTGAACAGCTTCCGTTCGATGTAGGGCGAGAGCTCGTCCACGAAGGTGGCCCCAGGAATCACCGGGGCCGCGCCGCCGAACGCCGTCCGGTCGATGACCCACTCGTAGAACGTCTCAACCGTGACGTCCAGGCCCTGTCCGGGCTCCTGGTTGGGCACGATCCGGTCGACGGCGGTGTTCGCGAACACCGCCGCGGAGTCGAGGGACCCGGCGGCGTTGTCCCAGAGCCCGGCGACCTCGTCGCGCAGGATGTCCGTGGCGTTGATGGCGTTTTCACAGGCCATGACCTGCAACGGCGCCAACCCGACTTCCCGCGATGCGATGCCCCTGGTGATGGCGGGCGCCACGAACTTCAGGATGTGCGGCCCCACGGCGGTGGTGACGATGTCCGCCGTCGCGATCTCCCGGACCAGTTCCGCATCCTGCGTGCCGGAGTTCAGCGCCCGGAAATTGTCCACGGTCCGCACCGTGGGGTTCTCCCCCACCTCGTGGACGTTGTAGCTGTCCGCTGCTGCCAGCTGGCCGATGAGGTCCTCGGCAACGTCCGCGAACACCACCTCATACCCGGCCTGGTGCAGCAGCAGCCCGACAAAGCCGCGGCCGATGTTTCCGGCTCCAAAATGTACTGCCTTCACTATGCGTTGACCTTTCCGAACAGCTCCAGCACTTCATCCACGGACGTTGCGGCCTCCAGCTGGGCCACCTGGGCCTTGTTGGTGAAGACCTTCGCGATCGAGGACAGGATGTGGAGGTGTTCGTTGTTGATGCCGGCCACGCCCACCACGAACTTGACCTGCTTGCCGTTCCAGTCGATGCCTTCGGGGTAGCGGATGACGGAGACGGCGGACTTCATGATGTGGTCCTTGGCCGCGTTGGTGCCGTGCGGGATGGCCAGGTAGCTGCCCATGTAGGTGGACACCGACTCTTCACGCTCGTGCATCGCGGTGATGTACCCCTCGTCCACGGCGCCGCGGGCCAGCAGGAGCCGCCCGGCTTCGTCGATCGCAGCATCGCGGGTGGTGGCGGTGCCGTTGAGGATGACGCTGTCCGCAACCAGGATGTCGGACGGCACGACGGCGGCGGGTGCCGCGGGCGCTCCGGCGCCTTGGGCGGTGTCCGCCGGAGTCCCGGCAGCGTGGGCACCAGGGCCGGCGGCAGCACCGGCGTCGGACGCTTCCGGAGCGTTGCTCTTCTTGACCAGCTCAACAATCTCGTCGTACCGCGGGCTGCTCATGAAGTTGTCAACGGAGTAGTGCACGGCGCTCGACGTCGCAGGCTTGGCCCGCTCCGTCAGGTCCTGGTGCGTGATCACGACGTCGTAGGTGTCGCTGAGGTTGGCGATGGCGGCGTTGGTGATCTTGACGTCCGGGAAGCCGGCCGCCTTGATCTTGTTCCGCAGCACCGAGGCGCCCATGGCACTGGAGCCCATGCCGGCGTCGCACGCGAACACAATGTTCCTGACCGGACCGGCCAGCACGGCAGTTCCCACCCCGGCACCGGCCGCGCCGGCGCCCGTCAGTGTGGAAGCGACGGAGCTCTTTTTGCCCTTCATCGCCTCCATCCGGGCGGTTGCATCGGTCAGGTCCGTTTCGTCGCTGTGCTTGGTGGTCTTCAGGATCACCGACGCGACCACGAAGGAAACCGCTGTGGCGAGCAGGACCGCGAGGATCACGCCGAGGTAGCTGTCCCGGGAAGTCTGGGCGAGCACGGCGAGGATGGATCCCGGGGCGGCCGGCGCCACGAGGCCGGAGTTGGTGATGGCCAGGGTGGCGATGCCCGTCATGCCGCCTGCGATCGCGGCCAGGATCAGCAGCGGGCGCATCAGGACATACGGGAAGTAGATTTCGTGGATGCCGCCGAGGAAGTGGATGATGGCTGCGCCCGGGGCGGATGCCTTCGCGGCACCACGGCCGAAGAACATGTAAGCGAGCAGGATGCCGAAGCCGGGACCGGGGTTGGCCTCCAGCAGGAACAGGATGGACTTCCCCTGCTCCAGCGATTGCTGGATGCCCAAGGGGGTAAGGACGCCATGGTTGATGGCGTTGTTCAGGAACAGTACCTTGGCAGGTTCAATGAAAATGCTGGTCAGGGGCAGCAGGCCGTTGCTGACCAGGAACTGGACCACGTTGCCGGCGGCCGTGCTGAACGCCGAAACGAGGGGGGCGATACCGTAGAAGCCCAGCATGGCCAGGAGGGCGCCCCAGATGCCGGCGGAGAAGTTGTTGATCAGCATCTCAAAGCCCGGGCGGATCTTTCCGTCCCAGAGCGAGTCGATCTTCTTCATGGTCCAGCCGCCCAGCGGGCCCATGATCATGGCGCCAATGAACATCGGGATGCCGGCGCCAACAATCACGCCCATGGTGCCGATGGCACCCACCACGCCGCCGCGGACGTCGTAGACCATGCGGCCGCCGGTGTAGGCAATCAGGAGCGGCAGCAGGTAGGTGATCATGGGCCCGACCAGGCCAACATTCGCCACACCTTCGGCATTGGTGCCGAAGCCGCCCAGGGCCGGGACCGGAATCCAGCCCTTCTCGATGAAGAGGGCGGTGATGAGGCCCCAGGCGATGAACGCCCCGATGTTGGGCATGATCATGCCGGACAGGAACGTCCCGAACTTCTGGACGCCAACCCGCACGCTGGTGCGGGGTTTTGCAACTGTCTGCGTTGCCATGTGATTTCCTAACCGTGATTCCTGCTGCTCCGCAGGATGGTCCGATATTTCGACGACGGTACTGCCTGTGCAAAGGGTGGTGCAGTGTGGCTTGGGACCTGCTAGCTGCTGGTGGAGATCCGGTGAAGCCATTCGAGGAAGAGTTTGAGTTCCGAGCTTGAGAGCTGGTCTGAGTGCGATGCCTGAAGTGCGGCGTTCAGGGCAATCGCTGCCACCACCACCGAGGACTTCCCGGAGTCATCAGGACTGCCGCCGGCAGCCTGGTCCGCGGACACCGCAAAAATCATGGCGTCCCGCGTCATGGTGGACAATTCAAGGTTCCGTTCGGCGGCAGGCTCCGCAATCAGCATGAGGGTTACCCCCACGTTGGCGGCCAGGATGGACCTGGCTGCTTCCCGCGGCTGGACGTTCAGCTGGCCTGCCACTGCTGCCTTGTTCAGCATCTCCTCCATCAGGGCCTCGGCATCGGCAACGATGGCGGGGCGGCTTTCAGGACGGATATTGCCGAACATCACCAGGTACAGTTCCGGCTGGTTAAGCCCGAACTGGACGTGGTTGTCCCACATCCGCCGGATGTCCTCCAACGGGTGCCCGGACGGGGCGAAATCCCTTTCGCCCGCGACATATTCTTCAAATCCCGCGGCGACGACGGCGTCGAAAAGACCTTCCTTGTCACCGAAGTGGTGGTACAGCGTGGGCGCGGTGACGCCTGCCAGCTGCGTGATCTGGCGGGTGGACACCGGTGAGCCCGCAGAGTTTGCCAGCAATTCGGCCGCCGCACGCAACAGTCGCATTTTGGGGGGAAGCTGGCCATCCAAACTCATAACCGCTACCCTATCACCTATAGCATTGCTATATGAACTGAATCACATACAATTTTTTCAGGCACGTTTCGCGCCACCTGACGTAGCAGTCACGGCGCCCCCGGCATGGCGCCGGGAACCTTGGCGGGCCTGGCTATCGGCAGAGAATGAGGACCTTCAGTGCAGAACTTCCCAGGAGTTGGCGTCAGCCCCGGCCGCATCATCGGCACCGTCAGGCAGATGCCTAAACCGATCAGCGAACCCCCGGCAGGCGAACAGCTGAGTGCGGGGACCTCTGCGGAGGACGCCACGGCGGCCCTCAAGGCAGCCTCGCAGGCCGTCCACGACGAACTCAAGGCCCGGGCTGCGCACGCCACCGGAGACGGCAAGGCCGTTCTGGAGGCCACGGCCCTGATGGCCAAGGACACCATGCTGATCAAGGGCGCCGCCAAGCTCGTGGCCCGCGGCCTCTCAACCGAGCGTGCCATCTGGGAATCCGGTTCCTCGGTCTCGGAAATGCTCCATAACCTGGGCGGCTACATGGCCGAACGCGCCACCGACGTCCTGGACGTCCGCGCCCGGATTGTGGCCGAACTTCGCGGCGTCCCTGCGCCCGGCATCCCCACCTCCAGCACGCCGTTTGTGCTGGTGGCCGAGGACCTGGCCCCTGCCGACACCGCAACCCTGGACCCGAACAAAGTCCTGGCCCTCGTGACAGCCGGCGGCGGGCCGCAGTCCCACACGGCCATCATTGCGCGTTCGCTTGGCCTGCCGGCGGTAGTGGCTGCCGTGGGTGTGGACGAACTCGCGGACGGCACGGAAGTCTATGTTGACGGCGCCGCGGGCAACATCACATCCGACCCCGACGACGCGCTGCGCGCCGCAGCTGATGCCTGGGCGGCCACGGCTTCCCTGCTGGCCGAGTTCAATGGCACGGGCACGACGGCGGACGGCCACCTGGTGCCGCTGCTCGCCAACGTCGGCGGCGGCAAGGATGCCGAAGCCGCCGCGAAACTGGGCGCGCAGGGCGTGGGCCTCTTCCGGACTGAATTCTGCTTCCTGGAGCGGGACTCCGAGCCCTCCGTGGAGGAGCAGGCCGCGGCCTACAAGAGCGTTTTTGATGCGTTCCCGGGAAAGAAGGTGGTGCTGCGTACGCTCGACGCCGGCGCCGACAAGCCGCTCCCGTTCCTGACGGACTCCACGGAGCCCAACCCGGCCCTGGGTGTCCGCGGCTACCGCACGGACTTCACCACGCCCGGCGTCCTGGACCGCCAGCTGGAAGCCATCGCCCTGGCCGAGCAGCAGTCCGAAGCCGATGTGTGGGTCATGGCCCCGATGATTTCGACGGCGGAGGAGGCGGCACGCTTCGCGTCCATGTGCGCCGACGCCGGCATCAAGACGCCCGGGGTGATGGTGGAGGTCCCGTCCGCCGCGCTCACCGCAGAGGCCATCCTGCGCGAGGTGGGCTTCGCCAGCCTGGGCACCAACGACCTCACCCAGTACGCCATGGCGGCCGACCGCCAGCTCGGCCCGCTCGCCAACCTGAACACGCCGTGGCAGCCCGCCGTGCTGCGCCTGGTGGGGCTCACGGTGGAAGGCTCCCGCGCGGAAGGCCACAACAAACCTGTAGGCGTCTGCGGCGAGGCGGCCGCCGACCCCGCCCTCGCCGTTGTCCTTACAGGGCTGGGTGTAACCACGCTTTCCATGACCGCGCGGTCCCTGGCTGCCGTGGCAGCGGTGCTGAAGACTGTGACCCTCGCCGAGGCGCAGCAGCTGGCCAAGCTGGCGCTGTCCGCACCCAGCGCAACCGAAGCGCGCGCCTGGGTCCGCGAAAAGCTGCCCGTACTTGAAGAACTCGGACTCTGACGCGGCTGCCCGCGCCCAACACCTACCAGGAGAAACAATGCCCGAACGCATCGCCACCATCGCCAGCCGCTCCGGCCTGCACGCCCGTCCGGCCGCTCTTTTCGCCGAGGCGGCCGGCGACGTGGGAGTGGAAGTCACCATCGCCATGCAGGGCGAACCCGCGGATGAGGCACTGGATGCCTCCAGCATCCTCTCGCTGATGACACTGGGCGCGGCCAAGGGCGACGTGGTGGTTCTGCGCGCCGAAGGAGACGGGGCGGACGCCGCGCTCGATTCCCTGGTCAAGCTCCTGGAAACGGACCTCGACGCCGAATAGCGGCCGGACGGAGTGCCGTCAGGCCGGAACGCCGAAGCCGTCTGCGGCGCGGACCCAGCTGTTGATCGCCGCGGCTGTGGCCTCCGATGCCGTGTGCTGCAGGACGTGGCCCGCCCCGGGGATCTCCGCGAGGCTGCCCTGCGGCGCCAGCGCGGCGAGCCGTTCGCACCACTTGCGGCGCGCCACCGGGTCATTGCTTCCGCGCATCACCAGCACGGGCTGGCGGACCCCCTGGATCCTGGAGTCGATTGGATATTCCATCATGACGGCCAGCTGGGTCAGGTACCAGCGCGGACCGGCCCGGAAATAGTCCCCGAAGACGATGGCGTTCGAGGACGGAGATTCGCTGAACATGGCATCACGGGTCAGCGTCAGCGCCTGGAGCGGCACGGACTTCCTGGTGCTGTCCACCACCGGGCCCATCAGGACCAGGCCTGCCACCAGTCCGCGCTCCTGGAGGGCCAGCTCCACTGCGTACTGGGTGCCCATGGAGTGCCCGATCGCCACGTAGGACCGGACCCCCGCGTCGGCCAGCACGTTGCTCACAAACGCCGCGAATTCCCCCACAGCCACTTGGCGGCCGGGCCGCGGGGCGTCACCGAATCCGGGCAGGTCGAAAGTGTAGACGTCCGCCACCGATGCCAGCTCGCGGTGCAGCCGTGCGAAATAGCGGTGCGAGACGCCGATGCCATGCAGCAGCACGTACGTGCGGCGGCCGCCGCTCCTGCTGTCGCGCGGCGCCGCCGAGGCATAGACCCGCCCGGTCAGGCCGCCCGACGTTACGTCCCGGCCACCATCCAGTTTCATCAGGCGAGCTTACCGCCACTGCCGTGCCGGGACAGGGATAGGCTGTTTCCCATGGCACTGATAGCTCCCCGGATGACAGCCGGCCTGCCGGTTGAGGATGCAGAGAAACTGCAGCGTGCACTGGAGGGCAGCCATGACATCACTGTTTTTGTGGACGGCACCGTCCACCGGCTGCCTCCGCAGGCGCGGGACGCCGTCGTTGATCTGCTGAGCCGCTTCAGCCGCGGCGAGTCAGTGGCCGTCAGCAGCGTGGAGGAAATGCTCACCACATCCCAGGCGGCCGAGCTCGCCGGAATCTCCCACACCTATCTGCGCAACATGACCGACCGCGGCGAAATACCGGTGGAGTACCGCGGCACCCACCGCAGGATCAGGCGGGCCGCGGTCACGGCCTGGCTGGACCAGCAAAGGACCACGGAGCAGGCGAAGCAGCGGGCAAGCGAAAATGACGGTGCCGCCGCCGTTGAATGACGGAGTGATAAGGATCAAGCAACGATCTCGGCCAGGCCTTAAAACAGGCAAGGGGCCGGGGTTAGGCTTGAATTGTGGCGAAATTCAGAGGGTTGCACGTGGTGGCGGGCGTTGCCGCCATGCTGGTTGCCGCCATGCTGGGCTCTGCCATGCGGCTGAACAACACTGCGGTGGTCATGTCCAGCTGCGTGGTCTTCGTGGCCGTCGCCATGTGGGCCGACAGTGCCATCTCCAAGCGCCGCCGCGAAGCGACGAACCTGGCCGACACCCTGACCCTGCAGCAGGCAGCCTCCCTGGACCAGGCCACCTCGCTGGAACCCGGCCCCGAAGCAGCTCCGGCCAGCCGCCAGGACATTCCACAACGCGGGGCCCAGGACCAGTCCCTGGCCCCCGGGGAGCCGTCCAAACATGAGGGAAACGCCGCGTAGGTTCCCGGGCTCCTGAGCCTGGGGCCGCTAAATCCTGGGCCGCGCCGCCCAGCGGCGCATTTTCAGGGCGGCATGCAGCTCAAGCCGGGGCATACCCTTGAGCGGGTCCACCCCCAGCAGGGCGCGGATGCGGCCCAGCCGGTTGTAGATGCTGCTGCGGTGCAGATGAAGTTTGGTGGCCACGTCCTGCACTGCCCCGTCGTTGTCATACAACAGTTCCAGGACAGGAATGAGTTCACCGTTCCGGTCATGGTCCTCCAGCCTCCGGAAGTAGACCGACCCGGAATCCGCCCAGGCGCCTGCACCGCCGCCGGCCGAAGCCAGCAGCTGGTAAACCCCGGTGGCCCGGCAGTCCACCAGCTCGCCCAACTGCGGATCCACCGCTGCGGCCTGCGCGGCCTGCCTGGATTGCCGGTACGCCTCGGCGAAATCACGGGTCCGGGCGAAGCCCTCGCTGATTCCCAGGATGATGCGGCGCACCGGGCGGCCGGATCGTTTGGCCAGTTCCAGCTGATAGTGGACCAGCACCTGGGCGTGGTTGGCCCGCCCGGTGGACTCCTTGAACAACACCACGGAATGCGTTTCGGTTCCGGCGCTGAACAGGGCCACGTCCACCCCGATCGTGGCCTGCAGGGCTGCCGACCGGTGGATCAGCGTGGATGCGATGGGGTCCGGCCCTCCGGCCCAGCCGTCGGCGTCCAGGACCGTGACCATCTGCCACGGCCCTTTGCCCTGGATTTCCTTCCATCCCGCAATGGCGGCCGCGGCGTTGGCCTCGCCGGAACAGGCCGCCAGGAATTCCCGCTCACGGCCGCGGCGGAACTCGGATTCCGCCGTGTTGGAGTCCAGCAGCAGCCCGGAGAGCAGCTCGATCTCGTGGTTCACTTCCGGCAGCTGGGTGAGGATCGCCGTCGGGTTTTCCTCTGCCGAGTCCTGCTGGACCCACAGGTAGCCCACCCGGAAGCCGCGCACCATCAGGGGGACGCAGACGCGGCCCAGCATGCCAAGCTCCGGGTTGGCCGGAATGACAACGGGGCGGACCGCCGTCGAAATGCCGTGCGAAAGCTGCCAGGCGCTGACGTCCACCGGGACGCGTTTGCTCAGCAGGAAGTTGACCCGGACCCGGTCCGCGTGGGACTGGTTGGAGCTGTAGGCGAGCAGCAGGCCGTCCAGGTCCTCAAGCGAAAGCCCCCGCCCAAGCTTCTGCGCCACCCGCTCCACAAGCTGTTCCACATCCTGCTGCTGCATGGGCCAACAGTACTGCCGGGGTGTGCGATTCCGCGAACGGACACGAGGCGACACCTGACGCTTTCACGCTGGACAAATGTCGAGCCGGCTTTGGCAAAATCCGCGGAATGACGCGGCAGGCGTAGCGGCGGCTTTGTGGTTTCATGTCGTGTGCCTCACAACCGGATTTATTCTGGAATCACAACTTCCCCCGCAATGCAAGGGCCTTTCGGGGCCCGTGAAAATGGAGCCCAGAATGATCATCGGTGTCCCCAAAGAGATCAAGAACAACGAATTCCGTGTGGCCATCACGGCGGCCGGTGTGCACGAATTCCGCACGCACGGCCACTCGGTCCTGGTGGAGCGCGGCGCAGGACTGGGCTCCGGCATTACGGATGAGGAATACGCGATCGCCGGTGCCGAAATCGTTGCCGACGCCGACGACGTCTGGGCACGCGCCGACATGGTCATGAAGGTCAAGGAACCCATCAAGGCGGAATACCACCGCTTCCGCAAGGGCCTGATCCTCTTCACCTACCTCCACCTGGCAGCCGAGCCTGAGCTAACCCGGGAACTGATCAACTCGGGCGTTACGGCCATCGCCTACGAAACTGTCCAGGAGGGCCGGACGCTGCCGCTGCTGGCTCCGATGTCCGAGGTCGCAGGCCGCCTTTCCGTACAGGTGGGCGCCACGTCGCTCATGGCCCCTGCAGGCGGCAAGGGCGTTCTCCTCGGCGGCGTTCCCGGCGTCCGCCCGGCGAAGGTGGTTGTGCTGGGCGCCGGCGTGGCAGGCACCAACGCCGCAGCCATGGCCCTGGGCCTTGGCGCTGACGTCACCATCCTGGACATCAACATCAACCGGCTCCGCGAACTGGACGCCCAGTACCAGGGCCGCCTGAAGACGGTCGCGTCGAACAAGTACGAGATCGAGAAGTCCGTGGTTGATGCTGACCTGGTGATTGGCTCGGTCCTGATTCCGGGTGCGAAGGCCCCCAAGCTGGTCAGCAACGAGCTCGTGGCCCGGATGAAGCCCGGCTCCGTGCTGGTGGACATCGCCGTGGACCAGGGCGGCTGCTTCGAGGACACCCGTCCCACCACGCACCAGGAACCCACGTACAAGGTGCACAACACGATCTTCTACTGCGTGGCCAACATGCCTGGCGCCGTCCCGAACACGTCCACCTACGCCCTGACCAACGTCACCCTGCGGTATGCGGTGGCGCTGGCCAACCTCGGCGTCAAGGCCGCTTTCGACCGTGACCCCGCCCTGGCCGCCGGCCTCAACATCGCAGCCGGCCACGTAGCGCACCACTCCGTGTCCGAGGCACACAACCTGCCGCTCGTGGCGGACTGGCACGAACTGGTCTCCGCCTAACCACCCATCGCTTCAAACAGGTAAGAACGACGGCGGGTCCCCGGCTTCCACGCGAAACCGGGGACCCGTCGTCGTACTTCAGTGGTTGCGCAAGGGCTGAACGTCAGCCGCCGATCGCGCGGAGGGCGTTCACCTGGCCGTGGCCGTTGAAGCCGTTGTAGCTGGCACCGCCCTGGCAGACCTGCGGGGCACCGTTGTCAACAGCCGGGAAGTTCGCGTACACGGACATGTCCGCGGGGCAGGCCATGCTGTCCGCCGTTCCGTTGATCCGCGACGCCACGGTGCCGGGGCTGGTGACGCCGGTGCTCACCACCAGCGCGGCCACTCCGGCCACGTGCGGTGAAGCCATGGACGTGCCTTGCAGGTAGCAGTATGTCGCTCCCGCATCCACCACGGTCAAGGCGGCGGG
>DATCVX010000375.1:0-2338 GCA_036566705.1 Arthrobacter sp.
GTACTGGGCACCGTAGTCAACAACCAGCACCGGCTTCTGGGAAGTCTGGGATGCAGTGGGAGTAGTCACCGTACTAGCCTACTTTGCGCGGTTGCCCCGCCGCACATCCAGGACCGCCGGTGTGACGGAGTAAACGTCCGACGGCGGGACCGCCTGAGCGCCGCCGCCCTAGTAGCGCCGGGGTGCCTGCGGATTGTCTGCCAACTCTGCCTCAACCTCGGCGTGGAACTTCTTCTCGACGATGAAGGACAGGAAGGGAACGACGCCGCCCAGGGCCAGCACGATGAGTTTGGCAAACGGCCAGCGCATCAGCGACCAGAGGCGGAAGTTGGACATCAGGTAGACAACGTACATCCACCCGTGGACGATCAGCACCGTGACGGAGATGTTGACCCCGCCCAGCACGCCCTTGGGTTCGGCGTCGGCGAACCCCAGGCCGAACGGCTCTCCCGTGACAGCATTCGTTCCGCCGGCGAACAGGTACTGGCCGAAGGCGTAGCGTGCAATGAGCTCGGCGCACAGCAGCAGCAGCATTGCGCCGGTCATGTAGGCCAGCACCTTGTAGAACTTCAGGGCGGAACGGATCTGCTGCTCGGTGCCGCCGAAGCGGCGCTTCCTGCCCTTGTTGCCGGCACCGCCGGCTCCCTGGCTGCTGTCACCGGACGGCTGTGCCTGGATGGCCGGTTTGGGTTCAATCATGGCTGTACCTTTTGTTGGGTCTGTTCAGAGGATGTGGTGGCTGGGAGGTGATCGTCGCCGACGTCGGTGCCTTCAGCGCCGTCGAGCCGGTCCTCGAGGTCCCGGCGGTAGTCGTCCTTGACCAGGCGCCACCAGATAAACAGGGCAAACCCGGCGAAGACCACCCACTCCAGGGAGTAGAAGAGGTTGAGCCAGTTGACCTGCTGGGCGGGCGGCTGGGGTCCGATGTTCAGCGGCTTGAGCGCACCCTCCGTGGCCCCGGCGCTTCGGTCCACTCCCGCGGACACTTCGGCGGTGGCCGCAATGAACCCCGGGTAGCTGCTGACATCCCAGTAGTTGATGAGTTCGGCAACGGAAACCGCCGTGGCACGTCCCGGGCCGGGCGCCGTTTCGGGCACGGGCGCTTCGGACGGCAGGAGCCGTCCCGTCAGTTCAACGGTGCCCGACGGCGGTCCGGCGGCATCTGCGGGATCGGCCACCCAGCCGCGGGCCACGGGAATCCAGGTTTCCGGCGAGGCTCCGGCACCGCTGAGGACCGGCGCTCCGTTGACGGCAAAGGCCGTCACTACCCAGTAGCCGGACTCACCGTTGTGCAGCCGGCCGGGGATCAGGACCTGCTTGGCGGCGTCGTAGGTCCCCACTGCGGTGACCATCTGGTCCGCCACGGAGCCATGGAAAAATTCTCCGGGCTGGAGCGTGCCGGTCAGCGACTGTACAGTCTCGGTGGCGGGGTTGGCCGGGATCTCGGCTTGCGTGGACCTGCCGAACTGCCATTGGCTGAGCAGGACGAAGACCCCGGAAACGGCAATCGCGAACACCAGGCCTGCGATCCATCGGGGTTTGAGGGCTGTTTTCCACACCCCTTAACCGTACTTCGTTCCGACGTAGAACAACTAAACGCAGGGCTATGGTCCCACTCTCAGTGGTCGAAGAAGACCAGGCTGGAGTTGATGAGCTCGGCGATCACTTCGGGATCATAGGCACGCCGAAGCGACTCGCGGAACGATTCCTTGGACAGCGAGCGAGCCAGCGTGGCAAGGACCTCCAGGTGGTCCGAGAAGGAACTCGCCGGCGTCGCGATCAGGAGGATGACGGTGGCCGGACCGTCGGTCGCGCCGAAGTCCAGCGCATGCCCGTACTTGGTGATGCCGACGGCGATGGAGGTCCGGGAGACGAATTCGCTGCGGGCATGGGGCAGCCCGATGCCGCCTGGCAGGCCTGTGGCCAGCTGGTGCTCACGGGCGTGGACGTGCTCAAGGAAGCCCGGCAGGTCCGTTACCCGGCCGGCGGCGAAAAGACGCGCGGCCAGCTGTGATGCTGCGTCCACCTTGTCCGATGCCTCAAGCTCGAGGATCACCATTTCGGGCGTGGTGAGTTCGGCATCGTACCGGTCAAGTGGTTCCGCCAAGGCGTGTCCCTTCAGTGAGGCGAGAATGCTGGAGCGTGGAGCCCCTCAGCGCAAGGGAACGATGTTGTCGACGCCCATTCGTGCGGCGTCGGCGGATTCATCATCGGGTTGCTGCTGGCTCAGCCGCTCGGCTTCTACGCGTGCAATGTAGTGCTTGATTTCGCTTTCGCGCTGCACATCGCTCCAGCCAAGGACTTCACCCATCAGTTTAGCGACTACCGGAACCGCGGA
>DATCVX010000376.1:0-9506 GCA_036566705.1 Arthrobacter sp.
AAGTCCGAGTTCCTCGCCACCATGAGCCACGAGATCCGCACCCCCATTAACGGTGTGGTGGGACTGACCGCCCTGCTGCTCGAGACGCCCCTGGATGAGACGCAGACGCAGTACGCCCAAGGCGTCAAGGGAGCGGGCGAAGCGCTTCTTGCCCTCATCAACGACATTCTGGACTTCTCCAAGCTGGAGGCCGGCAAGGTGGACCTCGATGTGCGGCCCTTCGACCCGCGCGCGCTCGTGGAGGAAGTGGCCGGCCTGCTGACCGAACCCGCGCAGGCCAAGAACCTCGAGCTGATCGCCTACTGCGAGCCCGGCGTCCCGGCCAGGCTCCACGGCGATTCCGGCCGCATCCGCCAGATCCTGCTGAACCTCGCCTCCAACGCCGTGAAGTTCACGGCCGCCGGCGAGGTGTCCATCCAGGTGAAAGTGGAGACCCCCGACGCCCAGCCCGGCGCCACCGCCATGGTCTATTTCGAAGTCCGTGATACCGGCATCGGCATCGATCCGGCCGACCACGCGCGGCTGTTCGAGTCGTTCTCCCAGGCGGACGCCTCCACCACCCGGCGCTATGGCGGCACCGGCCTGGGCCTGGCCATCTGCCGCCGGCTCACGGAGGCCATGGACGGCGAGATCGGGCTGGACAGCGTCCTGGAGGAAGGCAGCACCTTCTGGTTCCGGATCCCGCTGCCGGTGGCGCCGCCGTCGAGCGATCCTGCTCCCGCGGCCGGCTTCCTCGCCGGGCTTCGCGTCCTGGTGGTGGACGACAACGCCACCAACCGCCTGGTCCTGGAATCGCAGCTGCGCGGCTGGAAGCTGCAGCCGGAGGCGGTTCCCGATGCCAAGGCTGCCCTGGCCAGGGCACGCGAGGCAACAGCCGCCGGGGAGCCGTTCGACCTCGCCGTGCTGGACCTCTGCATGCCGGACACCGACGGGCTTGCACTGGCCCGCGAGTTGAAGGCCGACGCCGGGCTGGCGGACATCGAGCTGATCATGCTCACCTCCACCATGCAGGTCAATGCGGCTGAGATCGCCGCTGCCGGGGTCCGCGAATGGCTGATGAAGCCGGTCCGCAGCTCCGAGTTCTACAACCGCCTGGTGCGCCTGATGTCCAGCCGCGAGCATGCCGCAGCCACCGCAGTGCCAGCCTCGGCTTCGGCAGGCGCGGCACGCGCGGCCTCCGCAGCCGAACCTGCCAGCACCCCTGAGGGGCCGTCCCGCGGCCGCATCCTGGTGGTGGAGGACAACGAAGTGAACCAGCTGGTGGCCCGCGCCACCGTGACCAAGTTCGGCTTCGCGGTGGACGTGGTGGCCGACGGCGCCGAGGCCGTGGCGGCAACCGCCCGCAGCCAGTACGCCGCCGTCCTGATGGACTGCCACATGCCGGTGATGGACGGCTTCGAGGCCACCCGGGTCATCCGGCGCCGGGACGGCAAGCACAGCCGCCTGCCCATCATCGCCATGACCGCCGGCGCCCTCGACGGGGACCGGGAACGCTGCCTGGCGGCGGGCATGGACGACTACCTCTCCAAACCTGTGGACGCCGCGGAACTCGAGGCCGCACTGGCCCGCTGGGTACCCGAGCCGGCTCCCCAGATGCTGGCCGTCACGGGCGGCCGGCCGCCGTCGGTGGATCCGGACCGGCTGGCCATGCTTCGCGAGCTCGGCCCCGAGGACGGCCTGGGCCTGTTGCCTGCGGCCGCCGAGGCGTTCCGGAAGGACGCTCCTGGCCGGCTCGCCGTGTTACGGGATTCGGTGCACAACGGCGGCGGACAGGCGTTGACGCAGGCCGCGCACGCCCTGAAGGGCGCCGCGGCCAACATCGGGGCCACCGCCGTGGCCGCCCTGTGCGGCGAGCTGGAGGAGATGGGCCGCAGCGGAAAGCACGACGGCGGCCCGCAGCTGGTCAGCCGGCTGGAAGCTGAGCTCGTGAAGGTGAACTTCGAACTCGATCTCGCACTGGAGGTGGCGCAGTGAAAGTCCTGGTGGCGGATGACGATCCGGGCTCGCTCCTGGTGGCCAGGGCCGCCGTCGAACGTTCCGGGCATGACTGCCTGACAGCGGCGGACGGGGACGAGGCGTGGGCGCTGTACCTGGAGCATCAGCCGGACGTGGTGGTGACGGACTGGATGATGCCCGGGATGGACGGGCTGGCGCTGTGCCGGGCCATCCGGGAGCGGGACGCGGACCTGTACACGTATGTTGTGCTGCTGACGTCGCAGGGGTCCCGGGACGACGTGCTCGCCGGGCTCGAGGCGGGTGCGGACGACTACGTGACCAAGCCGCTGGACCCTTTTGTCCTGCACGCGCGGCTGCTGGTGGCGCTGCGGGTGACCACGCTGCACGCCGACCTCGCGCATTACCGGAAGGTGCTGTCGCAGCAGGCGCGGACCGATCCCCTGACAGGCCTGCATAACCGGCTGAAGCTGTCCGAGGACCTCGAACAGCTGCACGCCCGCAGCAAGCGGTACGCCGAGGAATACTGCGTGGCCATGTGCGATGTGGACAACTTCAAGAGCTACAACGACATCTACGGGCACCAGGCGGGCGACCTCGCGCTGCGGGCTGTTGCGGCTGCCCTGGTGGGCACGTCACGGAACAGCGACGGCGTGTACCGGTACGGCGGCGAGGAGTTCCTGCTGGTCCTGCCGAACCAGTCGCAACTGGGTGCGAAGGCGTTTATGGAACGGGCTCTGGATTGTGTGCGGGACCTGGAGATTGTGCACTCCGGCGACCCGATGGGGCAACTGACACTGAGTGCCGGGATCGCCGCCTTCAGCGCGGACCACAGGGCCGACGCCGAGACCCTCCTGGGTGAGGCAGATGCGGCTCTTTATGCGGCCAAGGCGGCCGGGCGGAACAGGGTGGAACTGGCGCTGTAGTGGTTGGCGCCCTCGACTCGGGTGCGGCTACGCGGCTTTCTTGCGCTGCTTGGCCTGGGCAGGCTTCTTGAGCGGCTGCGGCGCAGGGCGGCTCTGCTGGCGCTGTACCGGTGCGGGCTCTGGCTTGGGTTCGGGCGCGGTTGCCGGCTCGACGGGCGTCTCCGCCGCGACTGGCCCTTCCACCACGGGCTCCTGCTGTTCCGGCAAGGTAGCCTCTTCCACCGGCTCGGTCTCTTCAGTCATGCCGGCCTCTGCAAGCGCTTGCGCGTACTGGCGGTTGCGCTGCCAGCGGCGGACCAGGTTGACGGCGGCGACAACACCGGCGAGCGGCGTCAGGACAGCCGCCGCGTAGACGAACAGCAGCCAGGTCAGGGTGGCCATGGGCGGCTGGTTGTTGTTCAGCAGCGAGAGCCCGCCAAACATGGCGATGACCCAGAACAGCACCACTGCCGCCAGTACCGCGGCAGCAGGAAAATACTGGTTCTTCACGATCTTCTTCAGGGTTTCCATGCATTTCCTCCTGCCTGGCCGGGGGCTGCGGTGACACGCCGCATGAACACCAGTATGGGGCTGCAGGAGCGTGGATTCCGGCAACACGCAGGCGGGGGTGACGAACCTAACTCCGGGGTGATCAAACGCGTCCTCTTCCATGCCACGGACCAACCTAATAGCGTGGGTGGCAACTGCCCCTGACCTTGGAGGTTCCCCATGCGCAAAGTCACTGCCGGCCTGTTCCACTCCGTTGACGGCGTGGTCGCCGATCCGTTCCTCTGGCAGTTCGACAGCTTCGATGAGGACCTCGGAAAAGGCATGACCGGCATGATGGAGCGCGTGGACACTGTGATCCTGGGCCGGGTGAGCTACCAGGAATGGGCGGGCTACTGGCCCACGGCATCCGTGGACGACGACTTCGCGGGCTTTATCAACCCCGTGGAGAAGTTCGTGGCCTCCCGGACCCTGACGGAGCCGCTTGAGTGGCAGAACTCGCACCTCATCGACGGTCCGCTGGAGGACTTCGTGGCGGAGCTGAAAAAAGGCGACGGCGGCGAGATCGCCGTGATGGGCAGCATCTCCGTGACGCGCCAGCTGCTGTTCGCCGGGCTGCTGGATGAGCTGACGCTCATGACCCACCCGGTGGTGGCCGGCAGCGGCAGGCGGCTGTTCGAGGACGGCGACCCCGTCACCCGGCTCAGCCTGAAGGACCAGTACAAGACGGCCAAGGGCAACGTCATAAGCACTTACGGGCTGTTGGGCGAATAGCTGGCGAACGGCGCCGGTCACCACGGCGCCGGGTTGATTGAACCTTCCGCAGGGCGGATGGACGAATTCCCTTGTTTAGGAGCTGCAGCCTCCGGCCGTCCGCTTTTGCGGCTGCCATTCAGCACCTCATGTGCCGCCTGCGTGAGGGTCAGCGTCTTGCCTCCCGCCCAAGCCAGACCGAAGCGGATCGGACCGGCTTCCTTGCGCACCCTGGTAATGATCGACTCGACGCGGTGTTGTTCTGCCGGGTAGAGCGGAAGGCCATGGTCAGCGCGGTAGTTGTCAGTTGCCGCCAGCAGGCGAATCGCCCGTTCGACGCGTTGCTGCGCAGCATAGACGTCGGCAAGCTGTTCAAGGAAACCGGCCGCCTGGCCTTGCGCTCCGAGGTCGAGTGCGGCGCCGACAGCCTCGGTGAGCAGAAGTTCAGCGGCAGTGTAGTCGCCCGCCTGCTGCGTGCTTTCAGCCAGGTTCGTCAAGGCTATCCCCAGGAACCATCGATCGCCGATGGGACGGGAAAGTTCCACGCTCGCGCGGCGCAGCTCAAGTGCCCGGGCGTCGTCGCCAGCGTAGTACGCCAGGATGCCCAGAAGAATCAAAGCGCCAACGCTGGTGCGCACGGTGACATGTGGCATCGACAAAACTCCTGCAGCGAGTCGCTGGGCGGTATCTGTGTCGTCACGCTGCATGGATTGGACCGCCAGGCACATCGTGGTCCACGCAATGCCTTGATCGTTGCCGGCGCTTTGGAATGCCTGAAGCGCGCGGAGATGAAAATCGGACGCCTGGTCGTTGCGCCCGAGCATCCAGGACATGGTTGCAACTCCGCTCAGCGCCGGAGCCCTCAGCGCCGGTGGTGCGTCGGGTGTGCCAGCAAGCAGAGCACGGGCGATCCCGCACTGTTCCGCCACGTCGCCGGTGAGCTCCCAGTAGTGCCAGAGTTGCCCCACCAGGCTAAGCGCCACATCGGTGGAGCCGTCCGGTCCCGCTGCCCATGACAGTGCAGCCCGCAGGTCCGGCGCGTCCGCCTGCAGCAGCTGGAAGGCCTCCAGCTGGCCGTGCCCCCACAGCTTCGGGCCCAGCCTCTTAGCGAGACCAAGGCAGTATTCGGCATGCAGGCGCCGGACCGCCGCGGGATCGTCGAGCAGACAGAGCCTGTCACGGGCAAACTCGCGGATCGAATGCAGCATCGAGACCCTGCTGCTTCCTGAAGGATCGGTATAGCGCCGCAGCAGGCTGTGGCGTGCCAGCGCGGACATCAACTCTTCAGACTGAACACCGCCGGATTCCGGCACCGTGTCGGCCCTCCGGCCGCAAATCGCGCCGACCGCAGCCACAGTCGGATCTGCCGCGAAGACGCCGAGCTGGTCGAACAGCAGCCGCTCTTCGTGGCCCAGCAACTCGTAGCTCCACGCGATCGTCGCGGTCAGCGTCCGCTGGCGGTCCGGAAGGTCGCGGAAGGCTGCGGGCAATGCAGCCAAGCTGACTTCAAGGTCGTTCAGGAGCGAGGCCTCGCTGATGTTCCGGAGCTGGGCGGCTGCCAGCTCGATGGCCAGCGGAAGGCCGTCCAGCCGGTGGCACAGCCGGGTGATCACAGCAGCGTTGCCGGTATCGACGTCGAAATGCGGACGGACTGCCCGTCCACGGGTGAGGAACAGCTTTACGGCAGGCACCTCCCGCAGCCGGCTCGGAGGCATGGGCGGGTCGAGGGGCGGCAGTGCCAGCGGCGCGAGCTCGTATTCGTACTCGGCGCGTAGCCCCAGGCGCCTCCGGCTGGTGGTCAGGATCCGCAGGTCGGGGGCGGCGGTGAGCATGTCCAGTACCACGGGCCAGGCCTCCTCCAGATGCTCGAAGTTGTCCAGGACCAGCAGCAGCCGGCGCGTGCGCAGGAAGCGGGACGCAATCTTCAGGGGATCCTCGCTGCCCCAGTCCTCCAGGCCGAGCGTGGCCGCTATGGCACCGGCGACTTGCTGCGCCTGGGTGAGCGGGGCCAAGTTGACCCAGCCCACGCCGTCGGCCATCCGCTCGCCGAGCTGCGCGGCCGCCGCCAGCGCCAGCCGGGTCTTGCCGGTCCCGCCCGCACCCGTGACGGTCACCAGCCTGCAGCCCTCCGAGCGGTAGAGCGAACACACCTCCCCCAGCTCGGCGTCCCTGCCAACCAGCGGGGTGAGTTCGGCCGGAAGGTTGTCCAGCCGCTGCCTGATCCTGCGATGCCCGTCTGCGGGCGGGGCAGCGAGGGACGCGTCCTGCCGCAGCACCAGCGTTTCCAACTCCTGCAGGCGTGCACCGGGATCAATACCAAGGTCCGCCGCGAAGATGCTCCGTGCCTCCCTGCATGCCGCCAGGGCATCGGCCTGCCGGTCGGAGCGGTACAGGGCGAGTACGAGTGAGGCCCTCAGTCGTTCCCGGTAGGGATTCTCCTGCACCAGCCGCTGCAGCTCCCCCACCAAGGCGCCGTGCCGACCCAGCGCGAGCTCGACGTCGAAAAGGTCCTGATACGCGTCCAGCCTGGCTTCTTCCAGCTCGTCGAGGTCAGGGCCCAACAGTTCGACGTCGGCAAGGTCCGGAAATGCGGGTCCCTGGAAGAGCTCCACCGCCTGCCGCAGGGAGTCCGCGCCGGCCGCCAGATTCCCTGCCTGCACGGCCAGCTCACCGGCGGCGACGTGTTCCCTGAATTGCAGCAGGTCGAGTTCGTCGGCGGTGGCAGTCAGCAGGTATCCGCCGGGCCGGCTGGCGAGCCGGCCGGATGCTACTCCTTTGGACCGGTCGGGTTCGAGCAGGCGCCTCAGGTTTGACACGTAGACCTGCAGTTGGGGGCCCGGTTGCGCCGGCGGGCGGCCGTCCCAGACGGCTTCGGCCAGGAAGTCGGCGGCCACTACCGAGTTTGCCCGCAGGGCCAGGCACGACAGGACGATCCGCAGCTTCCCGCTGCCTACGCCAACCGGTGCGCCGTCGGCGACGACCTCCAGCGGGCCCAGGGTCCTGATCCACAATGCGCCCATCGCCAAGCACCCCTCACCGACCGGCCGCAGACCCGGGTTTACAAGACCCGTCCCGCGGAGCTCGTCGACCAGCGACCCCATAGCGCCCGCCCCGACACACGTGTGGCCTGGAAATTCCGGCCACATCAACCCCATCATGCGCCTGCGGGAGGCGGACGGTCCAGTGTCCCGCGGGCGATTAAGGACCGGTTAAGTCCACGGGGCCACTCTGGGAAAACCAATCCGAATACGTTCGAAAGGAAATCCCATGAAAACCAGCAGCATCACCCGAAGCCTGGCACTCTCGGCCCTGGCAGGAGCGGCCCTTGTGGCGCCTTCGCAGCCTGCGCTGGCCGACGACTTTTTCGTTCTCCTGCCAGCCGGTACTGCCTGTGAATTCAACCTCGGATATGAGGCAACCGGAGGGAACCTGCAGACCTTGGAATTTGTGGACGGGAATGGCAACACGGTTCGCCTGCTCACCGCCGGTAAAGGCGTGCTCCTGACCTACACCAACTATGGGATGAAGCCCAAGAAGCCGGTTGAGGGCGAATCCATCACTATCCGCACGGACGGATCCGTCGCAGAAACCGTGGTCAACCCAGATGGCACCCTGACGGTCACGGCCACCGGGCACAACGGCCTCATTATGTTCCCGACAGACGAGCCGGCAGGTCCGACCACCACCCAGTACATAGGGAAGATCGTTTACAACATCGACCCCGCCACGGGCGTTTTCACGCTGGTGAGCACGACTGGCCAGGAGATCGACGTCTGCGCCGAACTAGCCAGTTGACCCCCTAACCCAGGTTCCGCTGCAGCGCCTCACCGATAATCCGGGCGCCCTCCGGGAAGGCGCCCGGGTTCGTGCCCGAGTAGTTGAGCCGGATGAAGGGGCCTGCCGGTTCGGCCGGGAACCATTCGTTGCCGCCGGCGATGATCACCCCGGCGGTTTCACAGTCGCGGGTCAGCTTCTCCAGGTCGGTCCCGTCGGGCAGCCGCGCCCACAGGTTCAGGCCGCCCTTGGGCACCTGCCCGATGTGCGCCTGCGGGGCGTGCCGGCGCAGGCTGGTGACCAGCAGGTCGCGGCGGGATTCGAGCTGGTGGCGGAGGCTGCGGAGGTGCGTCTGCCACCCGGGCTGCGTGACGACGTCGAGCGCTGCCGCCTGCAGCAGCCCGCTGACGTACATCGATTCGGCAGCCCGGTCCGCAAGGATGCGCTCCCGCGCCGGACCGCGGGCGATCACCGCGGCGACGCGGATCGACGGCGACACACTCTTCGTCAGCGAGCGCAGGTAGACCACGTGGCCGGAGTCGTCACGGGAGGCGACTGGCACGGGCGTGGAGGTGATGCCGAAGTCGTGCGCCCAGTCGTCCTCCACAAGGAACGCACCCTTCGCGCGCACCACGTCCAGGACCTGTTCGCGCCGTTCGGCCGTCCACTGGGCCCCGGTGGGGTTGGCGTAGTTGGGCTGGGCGTAGAACAGCCGTGCCCCCGTTTCGTCAAAGGCGCGGGCCAGTTCCGCCGGGTCCGGTCCGTCCGGTCCGCTGGGCACCGGGACAACCCGCACGCCCGCCTGCGCCGCCGCCAGGATGGCGCCCCAGTAGGTGGGCGATTCCATCAGCAGCGGCTGGCCCCGTCCCGCGAGCGCGCTGAAGATGGAACTCAGCCCGCTTTGGCTGCCGGGGAGCACGACGACGTCACTCGGGTTCGGCGGGGTGGTGCCGGCCGGCGTCGACGCTCCGAGCTCGTGCGCGAACCACGACTGCAGCTCCGGCAGGCCCGCCGCGGGCGGACGGGACAGGGCGGCGTCGCCGCGGGCCGCGCGGGTGAGGGCGGCGCGGACCAGCCGCTCCGGCAGGAGCTCGCGGTCGGGGTAGCCGGAGTGGAACGAGATGGCATCGTTCGCCACGTTGCGCATGGTGCTGGAGGCCGGGGGCAGGGGCGCCAGCGGGGACCGGAGGGCTGCGGTCTGCCAGCCGTAGTCGGACGGGCGCGCGGTCCGGACGGCGCGCACGAACGTCCCGACACCGGGCCGGCTCTCGATCAGCCCCTGCGCCGTCAGTGTCTGCAGGGCTTTCTGAACGGTGACGGGACTTGCCGTGTACTCGGCCACGAGGGAGCGGGTGGACGGCAGCTTCGCGCCGGGCGCGGCCGAAGAGATCCAGTTCTTCAGGTGCGCCACAATCCGCGAACTGCTATCGTTGTTCATGACAGTCAATAGTAGCGCTACTACCCTTATTCGGCCAGTGGTACCGTCGCGGCAGCCCAGTGGGCTCTGGTGGGGCCTCGTCGGAGTAGCGGCGTTCTCCTTCACAGTTCCGTTCACGAAGGCCGCCATCGCTGGCCTGTCCCCGCTGTTTATCGGCTCCGGCCGCGCGGTGGTGG
>DATCVX010000377.1:0-7506 GCA_036566705.1 Arthrobacter sp.
CGCACGGCGCTCGTCACGGGCGGCGGCACTGGGCTCGGTGCGGCCATCGCGCGCGCCCTTCACGACGCCGGTGCCGACGTTGTGGTCGCAGGCCGCCGCCCGGAGCCCCTCAAGGAAGTCGCGGCAGCCCTCGGGGACGGCGCAAGCTGGCGCGTTGTGGACGTGGCAGATCCTGCGTCCGTGGACCAGCTCGAAAAAAGCCTGCGCGGGACCGAGGTGTCAATCCTCGTCAACAACGCCGGGATTGCCGGGCCCGTGGCGCCACTGACGGATATAACGCCCGATCAATGGGACGAGGTCTTCGACGTCAATGTCCGCGGCACCTTCCTCATGTGCCGGGCCTTCCTGCCTTCCATGGTCAGCCGCGGCAGCGGGGACGTCATCAATCTCGCCTCGGTGTCCGGCAAGCGGCCCCTCATTCGCCGGACGCCGTACTGTGCCTCGAAGATGGCTGTGATCGGGCTCAGCTCTACCCTGGCCTTCGAAGTGGGGCCGGCCGGCGTCAACGTCAACACGCTCTCCCCGGGGCCAGTTGACGGCCCCCGGATGGACCGCAATTTCCGCCTGGAGGCTGAACGGACCGGCAAGACCTACGAGCAGGCGCAGGACGTCTTTGTCTCCCGCGCCGCCCTCGGCCGGATGGTGACCGAAGGGGAGGTAGGTGCGGCGGTGGTCGCGATGCTCGCCATGCCCGGGCTCTGCGGTGCTGACGTGGACCTCTCCGCGGGGATGGTCGCATGAGGACCCCGCGGCGTTCCCTGCGCCAGCGGGTCCTCGCCGGCGAGCGCGTCTGCGGCGTCCTCCTCCGCATGCCGTCCGAGGAACTGGTGGAGATGCTTGCCGTGGCCGGGTTCGATTTCATCCTGATCGACTGCGAGCACGGGCCCTCCGACGTGGCGCCCCTCCGCCAGCACATCGCCGCTGCGGCGATGCACGGCGCAGACGTCCTGGTCCGCGTCGGGGAGGGCGAGGACGCCCTGATCCTGCGCGCACTGGACAGCGGCGCGGCGGGAGTGGTTGCCCCGCATCTCGACAGCGCGGAACAGGCGCAGGACCTCGTAGCCGCCGCGCACTATCCGCCGCGCGGGCGCCGGGGCTTCGCGACGTATGGGCGCGCGGGGTCCTACGGCGCCGTCAGCGGCCCGGACCATAAGGCCCGGCTCGCCGAGGAGACCCTGGTGATCGGCATGATCGAATCGCCCCTCGCGGTATCGGCGGTGGACAAGATTGTGGCCGTCGACGGACTCGACGGACTGATGCTCGGGGCTGCCGACCTGGCCGCGTCCAGCGGTCCCGGCGACCTTCCGGTGCCGGAATCGCGGGCGCGTGTCAATGCGGCACTGGCCTCCGCCGGGTCGCTGAGGCTGGACCTTGTGGGCGACGAGGAGGCTGCTGCGGCCGCTTATGCCGATGGTGCGCAGCTGGTGGCGTACAACCTCACCCAGGCTCTCATGACGCAGTTTGCCGCGCTTTTGAAGCCTCGCCCGCTCCCCTCGACCTGACCAGCACACAAGAGACCCGGACACCCCGTCCCACTGCTCCAGGCAGGGGCGGGGTGGCCGGGTCTTTGGTCTTCCTGTGACTTTGTGCCGGAAGTTCCGTGGCCGCTGCTAGGTGTTCAGCCAGGACCTGAGTAGTCGGCCCACCTCTTCTGGACGTTCCATGGGTGAGAGATGGCCGGCGTCGACTGACTCCAGCCGCGCCGCCGGGACCGCCGCCGCGATGTCCTGATGGAATTGCGGCGGGCAGATCGCGTCCATCCTGCCCGAAACGACGAGCACCGGTATTCGCAGCTTCGGGAGCGCAGCCAATTCGTCGCCCCTCGTCGCCTGCATGCGCAGCTGGGCATCCAGCCGGGAGGCGCCGGTGTCATCGCCCATGCGCAGGACCCGCTCCGCCAGTCCAGGGTCCCGGTTCTGCGCCGGGCCGCCCAGGAGCGCGCCAAGGATGTCGCGTTGGAGGTCCCGCGGGGTGTCCCCGGCCGTCAGGCGGTCCCGCCAGGCTCGCCAGCCCTGGCGTTGCAGGTCCGTGGGGGCCTTGGCGTTGGTCGACATGAGGCAAAGGCGGGTTACCCGCTCCGGGGCCTGCCGGCACAGCGCCATGCCAACGATCGCGCCAAGGGACAGCCCGGCCAGGGCGAAGCGTTCCGGGAGGGTATCCAGCAGGGCCTCAACCTGGGCATCCACGTCCGGTTCCTCAAGGGTCGGGGTGATGGACTCCTCGAGCCCGCATCCGGACCACAAATCAGCAGTGCAGTTCATGCCGGCAAGCAGGACAAGGGGAACGCGGAAGTCCGCCGTCGGTGACGGCGGACCCGCGGTGAAAGAAGGCATCGCTTCGGGTGCTCCCGTTCAGCCCTTGACGGAGCCGTCGCTCAGCCCGGCCACCAGGTATTTCTGGGCGACGAAGGAGATTGCAATGACCGGCAGCGTGAGCAGCATCGCCGCCGCCCCGGCTTGCTGCAGCATGGGCAAGGTTTGCCCGAGCTGCGTCGTGATGAAGACGGGAACGGTCTTGGACGACGTGTCAGTGAGGACAAGAGCCGTCAGGTACTCCTGGAACGCGAAGAGGAAAACGAAGATGCCGGCCGTGAGGATACCCGGCTTCATCAGCGGGATCATGACCCTGCGGAGCGTGCCCAGGCGGGTGCAGCCATCGATCATGGCCGCCTCGTCCAGCTCCTTCGGAATCTCCGCGAAGAAGTTGCGGAGGAGCCAGATGCTGAACGGCTGGTTGATGGCGACGAGCGCGGCCGCCAACGCGAATGTTGTGTCATAGATTCCGAGGGACTTGCTGATCTCATACATAGGCAGGACCACAGAGAAGCGCGGAAGCGACCGGAAGATCAGGGCCAGCAGCAGAAGTATTGCCGAAACATACCCCGGGAAACGCGAGAGAGCATACGCCGCCGGGATGCCCAGGACCAGCGCCACGATGGTGGACAGCACGGCCACCACGATGGTGTTAATGAGGTACTGGGCGAAATAGGTCGTTTCCCACAGATCCTGGAAGGCTTTGAGCGTTGGCGTGTAGCCGGTGAGGACCGGCGGGTTGGCAAACGCGACGTCCGTCGGCTTGGTGACCGACAGTGCTGTCCAGATGAACGGCGCCAGCATGACCACGGCTGTCAGGATGAGCAGGACAGCCGAGATGCGGCTCGCGGCCGGCCGCCGCCGTCGTGCCGTAGGAGCCGCTTTGATCACATTTCCGGTAGGGGCCTTGATAGTGTCGGCGATCATGCTTTGGCTTTCGCTTCCTTGAGGAGTCCCCGGATGAACGGGAACAGGCAAATCAGGATGAGGAGGATGGAGAGCACATTGATCGCGCTGCCGAGGCCAAGTTGCGCGGACCCGTCGCGGAACGCCGTGTCAAAGACGTAAAGCATGATCGACTCGTTGCCGATGGCATCCGCCTGCGGGGAGAGCGGGATGAGGTTGTCGAAGGTGCGAAGCACATCCATGATCGTGATCAGGCATACGAAGCCCAGGATGCCCCGGATAGTGGGGATGATGACGTAAAGGTGCGTTTTCCCCGGCGATGCACCGTCAATGGTGGCCGCCTCGCGCAACTCCTTCGGCACGCCCTGCAGGCCGGCCAGGATCATGAGCATCGAGAACGGCAGCAGGTGCCACACGGTATGCGCCATGACCATGATGCGGTTGGGCCATGTGTCCGTGAACCACAGGATGTTCTGGCCGGTGATCGCCTGGATGACGTAGTTGACCGCACCACCGAAGTTCTGGTCGAAAAGCCACGAGAACGACACTGCACCCACAATGTTCGGCAGCACATAGGCAACGAGCATGGCGCCCAGGATGTAGGGGCGGAGCTTTCCCAGGCCGTTCATCCCGGTTGCGATGAGGTATCCCAGCACGAGGATGGTTGCGGTCACGATGACTGTCAGCAGCATGGTGAACAGCACTGCCCGGCCGAAGCGGGCGTCGGTCAGTGCCTGGGTGTAGTTGGACAGGCCGATGAAGTCCCCGGGGGAACCGTATTCCACCTTTTGGAAGCTCCATTGGATGGTACGGACCAGCGGGAGTACCAGGAGGCCCAACATCACGAGCAAGCTGGGGCCTATCAGTAGCGAGAACTCGCTTCTTCGCATCGCTCATTTCCTCTCGATTGTTTCGAGTCTGTCGCGGTGTTCGGCCGCGGCCGGCGCAGTGCCCTGGCACTCCGCCGGCCGCAGCGCGCCGTCAACTGCCCGCTATTGCTTTTTCTGCGAGGCTCTGCATCTGCTGCATGCCCGCTTCGATGTCCAGCTGGCCGGTGATGATCTGGACCAGGACGGGCCGGATGGCGTTGGTGACCGGTGCCCCGGACGGGTGGCCCGGCGTGGGCATGGTCTTGCCGATCGTCGCGTTGGCCGCCGAAGCGTACTTCGAGCTGTCCTCGCTCACCATGCCTTCACGTGCAGGGTAGGCAGCCGGCACGGATGCCTTGGAGGCGTCCTCGCTGACCGAAGCCGCCATCATCTGGAAGAGCATGTCCTTATCCAGCTTGGTGTTCTTCGGGATGGACCAGCCATCGACTGAGAGGCGGCTGTACAGGTGCGGAGAACTTCCGTCGAGGGCAGGCGGTGCAGCGAAGGCGAACTGGTCCGCGAGCTTCGTGTTGGCCGTCAGCGTGAGGTCGTTCATGCGGCCTGAGAACATGATGGCCATCGCCGCAGTGCCGTTGAACATCTGCTGCTGGACCTTCGGCTGGTCAAATGTCGTCACCTGGGGATCCATGTAAGGCAGGAGGGACTTCATTGCCTCGAGCGCCTTCCGTGACTCATTGGACGTGAACTGAGCCTTGCCGGACGAATCCAGGAAGTCCTTTCCGTTGGAGTTCATCGCTGCCTGGTAGTTCGTGGAGATGTCGGCGGTGGCATTCCAGGGCAGGGCGATCGGGAACTTGATCTCCCCCTTTGCCTGAATGGCCTTCGCGGCGGCAATCATCTCCGCGAAGGTTGTTGGGGGCTTGATGCCCAACGAGTCGAAAACATCTTTCCGGTAGGCCATCACGTACATCTGCGCCTGCATGGGGAGCCCATAAAGCTTCCCGTTGTAGGACATTGCAGAACGCATTTCTTCGCTGATGGCGTCGAGCTTGTACTTGTCGGAGTACTTGGCCACGTAGTCGTCGAGTGGGTCGATGTCGCCCTTCGCGGCAAAGCCGGGGACAACGAAGCCGTAGGTTTCCAGGATGTCGTAGCTGCCGGAATCGCCGGCGAGGGTAGCCGTCGTTTTGGTGACCTGGCCGCCGAAGTCGATGGGGTCGTGCTTGAGCGTGACTTTTTCGCGTGTGCAGCTCTTGACCATCGTGTTGGTGAACGGATCGATCGCCGACGAGTTGTAGGCAAGGACGTTCACGGTGGTGTCGGCGGTGGGCATCGTGTAGTCGCACTCCACCGCTGTCGCGGACTGCTCCCCGGTCTTCGAACCGGCGCCGCAGGCCGTAACGCCGGCGAGGCTGGCCACGACGGCGAGGGCAACGGCGCCCGTCCGGAGGTGTTTGTGGAATCGCATGATATTTACTCTCCTGGTGCTGTGCTGGCGGGAGTGGGGCAACTTTGACCCACCCAGTACTTCATACGTATGCATTCCTAGGGCGCTGCCACTAGGCCGCTCGCGTCCCCGGCGCGGATGAGGTCGAGGCGAAGCTGGGCGCTGTCGCGGTGGGCCGGCATCTGTTCGAAGTCGGCGATGGTCACCACCGGCCCGGCCTGCGCCATAGTGGCGTCCCGCGTGGCCCGCTGGTAGGTGAGCTGCTTGAGGAACCGGGCCACGGACAGACCTTCGGTATACCGGGCGCCGCGGCCTGTGGGCAGGACGTGGTTGGTGCCCGACATGCCCTTGTCGGCATAGGCAACGGTGGACCATTCGCCAAGGAACAAGGATCCGTAGTTCCGGAGGTTTTCGAGGTAGTAGTCGGGGTCCGCCGTCAGGATCTCGAGGTGCTCGGGGGCCAGAGTGTCCATGACTTCGACGGCGGTCCGTGCGGAGTCGGCGACATAAATCGAGCCCCAGTCCCGCCAGGCGGCGCCCGCGATCTCGCCCGTGGCGAGCCCCCGGAGCTGCCGTTCGATCTCAATCTCAACCTCGGCCGCAAGGCGGTGCGACGTCGTCACCAGGCACGCGGGAGACGTTGGCCCATGCTCGGCCTGTGCAAGGAGGTCCGCGGCAACCATGGCAGCGCTGGCCGTTTCGTCGGCGATAACGGCGACCTCCGAGGGGCCGGCAAGGACGTCAATCCCCACCGTTCCGTACAGCTGGCGCTTGGCCTCGGCCACATACGCGTTGCCGGCGCCGACGATCATGTCCGCCGGGCTGGCGTCGAGGAGGCCGAAGGCCATCGCCGCCAGGGCCTGCACGCCACCCAGTGCGAAGATCCGTTCTGCCCCGGAAATCCGGGCGGAGTAGAGGACGGCCGGATGGACCTGGCCATTGTTGGACGGAGGAGTGCAGGAGACGATGTTCGGCACGCCGGCCGCCCGTGCAACGCCAACGGTCATGAAGGCGCTGGCGAGCAGGGGAAACCTGCCCGCCGGCAAGTAGGCGCCCACAGTGCCCACCGGGACATACTTCTGGCCGCAAACGACGCCGGGGATGACTTCGTCCTCGAAGTCCGTCAGGCGCGCCCGCTGCATATGGGCGAAGCGCTGCGTGCGCTCGGCGCCGGCGTCCAGCGCTTCGCGCAGGTCGGCGGGGAGATCCGCGGTGAGCTTGTCGGCGTCGGCCGGCGTAATTTCAAACGCCGTGCCACCCTTCCAGCCATCGAGCCGTTCGGCATAGTCGCGTACAGCTTCAATACCCTTGGCCTCGATTGTGGAGAGCATTGCGGAGACGGTGGAGATGACCTTTGGGTCGGACTGCGCAGCCACATCTGGACGGTTCGGTTCGCGGATGACGGTCACGGCGCCGGAGAGGCGCGATTTATCTGCATAAGTGAGGTGCATACGTATACAGTAATGATTTGGGGCACCTGTGACAAGAGGCACACCCTTGCGATTTTAGGAACGCGGGGCCGGCTGCCAGGTTGCGGGGTTGATGCGTCCACCGTAGACGGGCAGCTGGATATCCGGCTCGCCAGGCTGGAATTGCGACCACATGCGGGTCACTCCGGCAGTGCCCTCGGCCCGCACCCGGTCGACCGCACCGAGGTCCAGGTCTGCCGCCAGGAGGGTCGGCGCCGCGTCGGGCGCCTCGGCGATGACGGCGCCCTCAGGGTCCACGATGATGCTGCGGCCTTCCCCGGTTGGCCCGCCGCAGTTGACGCTCACGACGAAAACCTGGTTGACGATGGCGTTTGCCCGGGCCAGCACCAACTCGAGGGCGCGGTCCGGCGTCGTCGTTTTGACGACGTTGAGGATGACGTCGGCGCCCATTCAGGCGATCTGGCGGGTGGCCTCCGGGAACCAGGCGTCGTAGCAGATGTTCAGTCCCACCCGCCCGGCACCGCCGAGGTCGACGACGACGAACCGGTCACCGGGTTCGTACGGCTCGTGCGGGCGCCAGG
>DATCVX010000378.1:0-2203 GCA_036566705.1 Arthrobacter sp.
CAATCAGGGTAGTGCGGCCGTCCGTTGGATGCGGCGAGCGGGCTACCAGCCCGGCTCCTTCCAGCCGGTCGACGGCGTTGGTCACCGAAGTGGGATGGACCTGGAGCAAAGCGCTGGCCTTGTTCATGGGCAGCGCCCCGCTGCGGGCAAAGCTCAGCAGGGCAAGGAGCTCGTAGCGCGCAAACGTAAGTCCGAACGGTTTCAGGACGCTTTCGATCCGGGCCAGCAGGATCTGCTGGGTCCGCATGATGGCCGTGATGGCCGCCATGGGCGCGGCGACGTCAGACCAGCCGCGCTCCTCCCAGTTGCGCTGGGCGTCGGCGATGGGATCGCGGGGCAGCGGTGCGCCCATCCCTCAGCCCTTCAGCCCGGGGAAATCAGCTTCGGAATACTCGATTCCGGCCACTTCGGGGAGCGCGGCAACGCCCGGGTGCAGGTCCCCGGCGTGCCGCAGTTCCTCGTTGTGCCGGAGCTCCACCCGGCGGATCTTGCCGGAGATGGTCTTCGGCAGGGCAGCGAACTCCAGCCGCCTGATGCGCTTGAACGGGGCCAGATGGTCGCGGCAGTATCGGAGGATGTCCTCGGCCAGTTCCGGCCCGGCATCGTAGCCGGCGGCCAGGACCACGTACGCCTTGGGGACGGACAGCTTCAGGGCATCGGGGGAAGGTACCACTGCCGCTTCAGCCACCGCCGGGTGCTCGATCAGCACGCTTTCCAGCTCGAACGGCGAGAGCCGGTAGTCGGAGGATTTGAAGACGTCGTCGTCGCGGCCCACGTAGGTGATGATGCCGTGTTTGTCCCGGCTGGCCATGTCCCCCGTGTGGTAGTAGCCGCCGCGGAACGCCTCGGCGGTCCTCTCCGCATCCCCGTAGTAGGACTTCATCAGCCCCACCGGGCGGGGATCCAGGCGGAGGCACAACTCGCCGTCGTCGGCCTCCTCGCCGGTGTTCGGGTCCACCAGCACCACGTCGTAGCCGGGCAGCGGCTGCCCCATGGCGCCGATCTTGACCGGCTGGCCCGGCGTGTTGGCGACCTGGACGGTGGTTTCGGTCTGGCCGAAGCCGTCGCGAATGGTCTGCCCCCAGGCGCGCTGCACCTGGCCGATCACCTCGGCGTTGAGCGGTTCTCCGGCGGACACCACCTTGGTGGGAGGGGTCTTCAAAAGGGTCAGGTCGGCCTGGATGAGCATGCGCCAGACGGTGGGCGGGGCGCAGAAGCTGGTGACGGCTTCGTGGTCCATTTGCTCCATCAGGGCCCTGGCGTCGAAGCGTTCATAGTTGTAGATAAAGACGCAGGCCTCGGCGATCCACGGTGTGAACACGTTGGACCAGGCGTGCTTGGCCCAGCCGGGCGAGGCCACGTTCAAGTGCACGTCCCCCGGTTCCAGCCCGATCCAGAACATCGTGGAAAGGTGGCCCACGGGGTAGGACGTGTGAGTGTGCTCCACGAGTTTGGCCTTGGACGTGGTGCCGGAGGTGAAGTAGAGCAGCAGCGTCTCGTCCGCCGCGGTGGGGGCATCGGCGGTAAAGGTGTCTGCCGCCGTCGTTGATTCCATGTACGGGAGGGCTTCCGGGGTGGTGGCTCCGGGACTGCCGGAAGTGCCGGCGTCGGAGATTTCAATGAGCCGGTAATCGCCGGGTATGCCGGCGAACTTGCCGATGTTGGAACGTCCGACGGCGGCCCAGCCCGCCTCGCCGCGCTCCACGCGGTCCACCAGGTCCGCCGGGCCCATGAGGGTGGTGGTGGGGATCAGGACAATCCCCAGTTTGATGCCTGCGAGCATCAGCTCCCACAGTTCCACCTGGTTGCCCAGCATGATGATCATGCGGTCGCCGCGGCGGACGCCCTGGCTCCGTAGCCAGTTAGCCACCTGGTTGGAACGGGCGGCCAGGTCCGCGAAGCTCCGGCGGGTTGCTGAGCCGTCCTGCTCCACGATCACCAGGGCAGGCCGGGCTCCGCGGGCGGGGTCGGCGGCGATTTGGTCGAACCAGTCCAGGGCGAAGTTGAATTCCTCGAACCGTGGCCACTGGAACTCGTCCCGGGCCTGGCCGTAGTCGGAGCGGAGGGCCAGCAGGCGGTCGCGTGCTGCGCGGAAGTCGTCGGTGACTGTCATGGTGGCGCCCTTTCAACAAGTGATGCGCATCACTGGTTATCCAACTCTGTGCAATATACTAGGACATCCAAGGGTTTGGAAGAGCGAAGG
>DATCVX010000379.1:0-15053 GCA_036566705.1 Arthrobacter sp.
CCGGCACCGGGGCAGGGGTCTCGGTGGGTATCGGGGTGGCAGTCTCGCTGGGCGTGGCAGTCTCCGTCGCCACTGGCGCGGCGGATTCCGGGCCGGTGCGGTTGAAGCTGAAGACGGCGATGACCACCCCCACCACCAGCACGACTGCCAGGACAGCGGCAATCAGGCGCCGCCGTAGCCGGGGATGTTGACCCACAGGTCCCGCATGATGGAAATGACATGGACCGAGCGGCGGTCTGCGGGAACGTGGACCAGCATGAGCGTGTCAGCGCGCTGGTCCGTATGTTGGCCGGTGGCTTCGGTCAGGGCAGCCTGCTCCCGGGCGTTGCCGCGGCTGTCGCTGCCGATGATCAGGACGTTCATGGCCACCGGGGGCAGGTCGGCGATGGGCTCCGGCGGCGGGGGAGGTGCCGGCACCGGGGCAGGGGTCTCGGTGGGTATCGGGGTGGCAGTCTCGCTGGGCGTGGCAGTCTCCGTCGCCACTGGCGCGGCGGATTCCGGGCCGGTGCGGTTGAAGCTGAAGACGGCGATGACCACGCCCACCACCAGCACCACTGCCAGGACAGCGGCAATAAGCCGCCGCCGTTGTTCCGTCCACGGCAGTTGCGCCGGGTGCGGCGCAGCGGGAACGGAAGATTCAGGACCGCTGGGGTCGGAACCGGATGGGGTGCTCATCATCGTGCCTCCATGGCATCAGTTTCCGCCCTCGAGGCCGTTGGCGGCTACATAGTCGCCCAGCGTGTCGGCGGCCAGGGCGGCGGAGAGGGCCCCGATGGCCCCGGGATCGGGGAGCACGATGGACTGGCCGTCGGTGGAGGTCCCGATGCCCCGCGTCGGGAGGGTGAACATCAGCATGTCGCGGGGCCGGACGTCCCTGAGTTCCACGGCGAGGGAGGCGAGCGCGGCGGCGTCCAGGCCGCCGTCGACGCTGATGAACGGGGCCATGGCGCTAACAGCGTTGTGGACCTTGAAGGGGGTCAGGAGGGAGTCCGCGCTGAGGTTCTTGCCCAGCAGCGCCTTGACGAAGGCCTGCTGGTTGCGCACGCGCTGGTAGTCGCCGTCGGCGAAGGCATAGCGCTCGCGGACGAACTCCAGGGCCTGTTTCCCGTCCAGGGTGTTCGGACCGGCCGTGAAGGCAATCTGGTCGACGTATGAAACGAACGGCGCAGGGACATCCACTACCACCCCGCCCAGGGCGTCGGTCATCCCCACGAATCCCTCGAAGCCGATCATGGCGACGTGGTCCATGCGCTGGCCAAAAATGGATTCAACGGTCTGCACCATCAGCGGCACGCCGCCGAATGCCAGGGCCGCGTTGATCTTGGCATGGCCGTGCTCCGGGATACCCACCCAGAGATCGCGCATCAGCGAAATGGAGTAGATCTCGCCGCGATCGGCGGGGATATGGACCAGCACCAGGGTGTCCGCGCGCTGGTCCGATCCGGCGCCGGACATGGCTTCTTCGGCGGTGGCGCCGCGGCTGTCGCTGCCAATCAACAGGATGTTCAGCGGCCGGCCTGAGTCCGGCGCCGGGGCCCCCGCCGCTGCCGGAGCGGCCCCGGGACCGGCCCCGGGAGCGTCACCTGCTGCCGCTCCGCCCGGAACGGATTGCTGCGGCCGGGTGGATTCAGCGGGGAAGGCGTTTTCAATCTTGGTGGTTTCCGAATCGAAGATCCGGCCGAGGTTGAAGAGGTAGGCGCCGGCTGCCGCGGGGATAGGATCACGAGGGCCAGCAGCACCAGCAGGACAGCCCGGAGCGGGCGGCGCCGGCGTGCAGGATTGCGTGCAGTTATGCCGGGACGTGCAGAACCCGGATGCGCGGACAGGGTGCCCATTTCCGAAAATTAGCACCGGTGTTCCGGCGTTACATCGGGGGAAGCCGCAGAAAAGCCGCACAATAAACCGCAGCGGAAGGTACGACGGCGGCAGGCCGGTCAGGCGGGGGCGTTCAGCCGTGCGTGGCGCAGGATCGAAACGATCGCCGGGGCCAGTTCGTCCTCCATCTGGTGGTAGACCTCCGGGCCGCGGCGGTAGGGGTCGATGATGTCGTTCTCCGACGAGTCCGCCGGCAGGGACAGGTGCCGCACAGCCGCCGCCCTCGCCGGCAGCCCGCGCCAGAAGGCGGCATTCGCGGCCAGCCGGTCGCCGCCGTCGTGCGCTGCTTCTTCTGCCCCGTCCGGTGCGGCGGCCGCACGTTCATCCAGCACGTCGAGCATCCGGGCGAACTCGCGGATGGTGAAGGTGCGCTTCAGGAGGGACGCGTCCAGTTGCAGCACCTCGCCGCGGTGGCCCGAGGTCATGGTGAGCACCAAGTCCACGCCGCGCAGGATCCTGCTGGTCAGCTGGCGCGCCGCGAAACCCTCCGCATTGCCGCCGAACGTCCGCACGATGTCCGCCGACGGCGGCTGGATGGGCTCGCCCACCAGGGCCCGCGTGCCGGCGCTGGTGACCACAAAACCGCCCGGAACCGCCTGGTCCAGGCCTGCCTGCAGGAGCCGCTCGGCCACGGGGGAGCGGCAGATGTTGCCCGTGCAGACGGTCAGGATTCTCACTTGTGCGGGGGCAGGTTCGGGGAGTTGCAAAAGGGATACTCTTTCCAGCCGGAGCGCCGGACCGGTCGGTCCGCACATTTCAACTTAACACGTGAAGGTGCGGCGGCCGCCGTCGAAACGCTCTCCCACTTGATGCAGGAAATCGGGCGACGCTCTATCACTTTTGGTTGCTAAACGCGGCCGTTAAGGGCCGTAGGTGATAGAGCGTCGCCGGGAAACGCGCAGGAAGTGAGAGAGCGTCCGACGGCGGCGGGCGGCTCAGGCGGTCGGCCCGAGCGCCCGCGGGGTCAGAGGGTGGCGAGCAGCTGCTTCATCTCCTCGATCTCGGCCTGCTGCGAGGTGATGATCGCCTTGGCCAGCTCGATGGTTTCAGCAAACTTGCCCGCGTCGACCTCCGTCCTGGCCATGGCGATGGCGCCCTCATGATGGGCGACCATCTGCGTGAGGAAGAGCTTCGCGGCCTCATCGCCCTGGGCGGACGTGAGCTTGCGCAGGTCCTCGGCACTGACCATTCCGGACATGCCTCCGCCGGGCATGGTGTGGCCCGTCATGGTGGGCTGGTTCCAGGTCTCCAGCCAGCCGGTCATTTGCTCGATCTCGGGCGCCTGGGCTGCCTTGATCCGTGTGGCCAGCGAGGTCACCGGAGCCGGGATGCCGGTTTTCGCGAGCATGAGGTCGCTCATCTCCACGGCCTGCGCGTGGTGGGGGATCATCATCTGCGAAAACATGATGTCCGCGGCGTTATGGTCCGCCGAGGCGTCCGGCATCATGCTGGACATCGGGCTGGAGCTGCCGTGGTCCATGCCATGCGACGGCGTAGTGGCGGTCCCCGCGGCGCAGCCGGCGAGCGAAAGGGCTGCGGCAAGGATGGCTGCGACGCTCAAAGTTTTGGTGTTCATGGGAAATCTGTCCTTCAGGTTGAGGTTCGGCGCCGGGGCGCCGGAAATCTTGGCATGCCGCGCAGCTGGCGCGGCGGACGGGCCTGGTGGGGGCACCAGGATGGGATCGCGCCGGGGTGCGGCCCGGCGTCGTCCTTTACGTCCGGCTGATGGACAGCTCCCCCGGCGAGGGGCCCTCGGGGAGGTAGGTGTACGAGCCCGGGGCAGCGGCGCCGGAACTTAGGTGGGCGTCCGCCAGCTGTCCGGCGCTGCCTGGCGCGGGAGCAGCAAGGGATCCGGCCTTGGCCAGGGGAGTGCAGGCCGCGCCCGGCAGTTCTGTACCGGCAAGGCTGCCGGTACAGGCAGCAGCGGACGACGGCGGCGCGGCAGCGGACCGCGCGGAGGCGTGGGATGCGGGCGGGGCGGAAGCGTCAGCACCGGAAGCGGCCGCGTCAGTAGCGGAGTGCCCGTGGCTGTGCCCGCTGGCCGGTGCCGTGCCCGCGGGTGCAGCAGCTGACGACGGCGGCGGCGCGGCACCCAGCATATGCGCAGCATGGTTGCCGGTCAGGGTGTGCATCCCGAGGATTCCGGCAACAATGGCCAGGATGCCGGCGAGCAGGCCGGCACGGCAAACCAGCACGGCGAGTCGCCGACGGGCCGATGCGGTCATGCTGTGCCTCCTCCCGGCGCCGGACGTGAACGGACCTGTTTCTTTCAACGCACCTGGGCCGGGTTCAGTTTCAGCCGCCTCAGCAGCTGGGCGTTCAATGCCACCACAATAGTGGACGCGGACATCAGGACCGCCGCAGCCGCAGGGGACAGCACCACCCCGGCGAACGCCAGCACGCCGGCGGCCAGCGGGACGGAGATGACGTTGTAGCCGGTGGCCCAGACCAGGTTTTGCCACATCTTCCGGTAGCTCGCGCGGGACAAATCCACCATGGACAGCACGGCCCGGGGATCGTTGCCGGCCAGGACAACGCCTGCCGATTCCATGGCGACGTCGGTGCCCGCACCGATAGCGATCCCGACTTCCGCCCGGGCCAGGGCCGGGGAGTCGTTCACGCCGTCCCCCACCATGGCCACCTTCAGCCCGCGGGCCTGCAGCTCGGCCACTTTCTTGTCCTTGTCCGCGGGGAGGACCTCGGCGAAGACCTCGTCGATGTGCAGCTCGGTGGCAACGGCCGCGGCAACCTGCCGGGCGTCGCCGGTGATCATGGCAACCGTGATTCCGCGGTTCTGCAGCGCGGCAACGGCCTGACGGGATTCAGGCCGGACGGCGTCTTCGAGGCTGACAGCACCGAGGATCCGGTCCCCGTCGACGACGTGCAGGACCGCAGCTCCCCTTTCCATCCACCCAGAGGTGGAGGCGGCTACGGAATCCGGTTCAGCGAGGCCCAGTTCGCGCAGGAGAGCCGGCCCGCCCACATGGATCACCCGGCCGTCCACGGTGGCGCGGACGCCGCGTCCGGTCATGGACGTGAACCCGGTTGCCTTCGGAATGTGAAGGTTCCGCTGCCGCGCCGCCCTGACGACGGCCCGGGCAACGGGGTGTTCACTGTCCGCCTCCACGGCGGCGGCGAGCGCCAGCAGCCCGTCCCGGCTGCCGCCGTCGGACGCTGTGACGTCCTTGAGCTCCGGCTCACCCGTGGTGAGCGTCCCGGTCTTGTCGAAAAGGACGACGTCGACGGTGCGCATCCGCTCAAGCGCCATCCGGTTCTTGATCAGCACGCCGGCCCGTGCTGCCTGTTCCGTGGAGATCGCGATCACCAGCGGGATGGCCAGGCCCAGGGCGTGCGGGCAGGCGATCACCAGCACGGTGACGGTGCGGGCAACGGCTTCAGGGACGCTGCCCAGCAGGGTCCATACCACGAAGGTGACCACGCCGGCCCCGGTGGCAAAGTAGAAAAGGAAGGCAGCGGCCCGGTCTGCCAGGGCCTGGGCCCTCGACGACGATGCCTGGGCCTCTGCCACCAGCCGCTGGATGCCGGCCAGGGCAGTGTTCTCGCCCACGGCGGTCACCCGCACGCGGACGGAATTGTCGGTGGCGACGGTTCCCGCGACGACGGCGTCTCCGGGGGCGCGCGGGACGGTCCTGGATTCGCCGGTGATCATGGACTCGTCGAATTCGGCCTGCCCGTCGGTCACCGTGCCGTCGGCCGGCAGCCTGGCGCCGGAACGGACCAGGACGGTGTCGCCTTCGCGCAGTTCGGAAACCGGGACGGTCTCGGTGCCCGCGCCTGTGACGCGTTCGGCCTCGTCCGGGATCAGTGCGGCCAGGGCATCCAGGGCCCCCTGCGCGGAACCGAGGGCGCGCATTTCGATCCAGTGGCCCAGCAGCATGATGGCCACCAGCAGGGCCAGTTCCCACCAGAAGTCCAGGTCGAAGCCGCCGATCCCCAGGCTGGTGGCCCAGGAAGCGATGAAAGCGACGCTGATGGCCATGCCGATCAGCAGCATCATGCCGGGGCGCCGATCCTTCAGTTCCTGCAGCCCTCCCTTGAGGAACGGCTGGCCCCCGTAGAGGAAGATCACCGAGCCCAGGACGGGCGGAATCCAGTCGGAACCAGGGAACATCGGCGGCATGTAGCCCAAGAGGTGGCCCACCATCGGACTGAAATAGACCACCGGGACGGACAGCGCCAGCGCCGCCCAGAACCTGTTCTTGAACATCGCGGTGCTGTGGCCGGCGTGCTGGCCGGCAGTGTGGACGGCATGGTCGTCCGGGGCGCCGTGGTGGTTGCCGTGGTGGTTGCCGGGGTGGGCATTCCCATGGTGGGCGGGGGTGTGCCCGCTCCCGTGGTGGTGTTCTTCTGCGGTCGGTGTGTGGTTGTGCACGAATTACTCCTCGCGAAGACCGTTGGCCGGGGTCAGCGGCTGATGGTGTATCCGGCCGCCGTGACAGCCTCACGGACCGCGGCGGGATCGGCGGATCCGGAGATGCGAAGGCGCGACGTGCCGCCTGCGACAAGTTCGACGGCGGCGGACCGCACGCCGTTCACGGCGGACGCCGCTTTCTGCACGGTCTCAACGCAGTGGCCGCAGGTGAGGCCTTCTACCAGGAATTCGGCGTCGGATGTTTCCTGCCTCGGGGGAGTGGCGCCGCTGGTTGAGCAGCAGCCGCAGCCGGCGTGCGCGGTGGCCTGTGGGAGTTCGGTGCGGTTTCCAATACCGGGCATGTCAGTTTCCATTCCTTGAAAAGGTCCAATGGTGCTGGGGTTGAACGGCTGTGATGGCGGTGCGGGGCACCGGCCTGGACATACCACTTCACTGACAACACCTTGAATATACCCCCAGGGGGTATATTCGTCAAGGGCTGCAGGAAGTGAGAGAGGATCGCCAGGAAACCTGCAGGTAGTGAGAGAGGATCGCCAGAAAACCGTCAGGTAGTGAGAGAGGATCGCCAGGAAACCGACAGGTAGTGAGAGAGCGTCCGACGGCGGGACGTCACCTTTGGGATACAAACGTCTCAGATGCGGGTTTCCTTGCCATAATGGGATGACCGCCCAGGGGAGGCGGCCTACGCGAACGCCGGAGGTGCCCAAAGTGTCCGATTTGTCCGGCCCCTTCACATATTCGAGTGCCCTGGGTGCGGGGGACTGCCCGGCCGGTTCGTACCACATCGACCTGGTCCACGGAACGGCAGCCTGGTCCGACGGGCTGTATCACCTGCACGGCTACGAACGCGGCGAGGTAGTGCCCACCATGGAGCTGATCCTCGCCCACAAGCACCCCGACGACAGGCCGCGGGCCCAGGAGATCGTCGACGAGGTCATCCTGCATGGCGGCCACTTCTCCATCTATCACCGGATCATCGATGCCCACGGTCGGCTCCATCAGGTCCTCACCTCCGGCGAGGGATTTGTTGATGCGTCGGGGAGGGTGACTGCGATTGACGGCATGATGGTGGACCTGACGGCCACCCTGCAGCGCGAGACCGAAGGTGCGGCCCGCGAGGCAGTGGAACGGGCCACTTCCACCCGGAGCGTCATCGACCAGGCGCGGGGACTGGTGATGGGCCGGCTCCGGGTGGGTTCCGACGAGGCATTCAGGCTGCTGATCCGCCTCAGCAGCCGGACCAACATGAAACTGGCCGTGGTGGCAGCAGACCTGGTTGCCCTTGCGGACAGCCCCGACCCCAAGGGCCCCGACGGCCGGGACCAGCTGGACGCGGCCGTTCTGGACCTGGTGAGCGGCAAGCCCAGGCGTCACCGGCGGGACCCCCGCAGCTAGGCAAAAAGTTTTTCTTTTCGTGTGTCGATCTGCCGTGGCGCCGTTCGACCTATGGGTGAGAAGGTCGAAGGGCGACCTTCCAAGCATCCAAAGGAGAGAACCACAATGGCCAAGTACATGCTGATCATGCGGGCAACCGACGAGTCACTCGCCAAGTTCACGGACGTCGACTTCACCGAGGCATTGACCGCGATGGGCAAGTTCAACGACGAACTCATCCGGGCCGGAGTGCTGCTGGCGGCGGAAGGCCTGGAGGACCCCAAAGAGGGCGTCGTGGTGGACTTCACCGGGGAGCAGCCGGTGGTCACCGACGGGCCGTACGGGGAGACAAAGGAGCTGTTCAACGGCTTCTACCTCCTCGATGTTGCTTCGAAGGAGGAAGCCGTCGAGTGGGCCAAGCGTGCACCGATGACCGAGGGCAGCAAGACCGAGATCCGCCGGGTGCCCACCATCGACGAGTTCCCGCAGGACAACGAATGGATCCAGAAGGAACGCGCCTGGCGCGAGCAGACCGGGCAGCTCTGACCGGCAGCCCTGAAACACAGTGGGTTCCAACGCGGCGAGGGGCGCCGTCGAGGCTGTGTGGCGGATGGAATCCGCCCGCATCGTCGGCGCCCTCGCCCGTTTTACCGGCGACTTCGCCCTCGCCGAGGACCTGGCCCAGGAGGCGCTGGCCGAAGCGCTCGTGTCCTGGTCCGTCAACGGCGTCCCCGCCGAGCCGACAGGCTGGCTGCTTACCACGGGCCGCCGTCGTGCCATCGATGCCTTCCGGCGCCGGGCGGCAGGCGACGAACGCTATGCCCTGCTCGCCCGGGACCTGTCCCCGGAGGAGCCGGGGCCGGACGCGCTGTTCGATCCGGACGCGATCGACGACGACGTGCTGGCGCTGATGTTCATCTCCTGCCATCCGGTGCTGTCCAAGGAGGCCCGGATCGCGTTGACGCTCAGGGTGGTGGGCGGCCTGGGGACCGACGCTATCGCCAAGGCGTTCCTGGTGCCGGTGGCAACCATCCAGGCCCGCATCACCCGGGCCAAAAAAACCCTCGCCGCCGCCAACGTGCCGTTCGCCGTGCCGGAGCCAAAGGAACGGGCCGAACGGCTGGGCTCCGTGCTGCAGGCGGTCTACCTGATCTTCACCGAGGGGTCGTTCGCGTCCGGCGGCGACTCGTGGATCCGCCGTGACCTCGCCGCCGAGGCGCAGCGGCTGGGGCGCACGCTGGTCCGGCTCGATCCGCAGCCGGAGGTTTACGGGCTGCTCGCGCTGATGGAACTGACCGCTGCCCGCTTCCCTGCCCGCGTGGACGCGTCCGGCCAGCCGGTCCTGCTTGAGGACCAGGACCGGCTGCTCTGGGACCAGTCGGCGATCCGTCGTGGCCGCGCGGCGCTCGCCCGGGCTGTAGCTGCCGGGCACGGGCTGGGTGCCTACGGACTCCAGGCATCCATCGCCGAATGCCATGCGGTGGCGGGATCGGTGGCCGCGACGGACTGGCCCCGGATCGTTGGCCTGTACGAGGCACTCGGCCGGCTCACGCCGTCGCCCGTCATCGAACTCAACCGGGCGGTGGCAGTGGCCATGGCTTCCGGCCCGGCCGACGCGCTGGTGCTGGTGGAGGCGATCGCCGCACGCGGCGAACTGGGCGGCACGCACTTGCTTCCGTCGGTCCGCGGGGAGCTCCTCACCCGGCTGGGGCGCCGGGACGAGGCCCGGACCGCGCTCCAGGAAGCCCTGGAGCTATGCGGAAACGCCGCGGAACGGGCGGCCCTCGAACGTAAAATCGGCGCCCTCGGCCCGGGCTGGCGGCGGTAGCAGGGCGTTGGCCTCCACGAAGCCCTGACCAGCCACTATGCTGGCTGCATGGCTACCTATGAAGTGACCCGCAGCGCATTCATTCCGGCCCCGGCCGAGGCAATCTTCCCCCTGATCAACAGCTTCCACGAATGGACCAAATGGTCGCCCTGGGAGACCGTGGACCCCACCATGGAACGCCACTATTCCGGCAACGACGCCGGCGTGGGCGCGAAGTACGCCTGGAGCGGCAACCGCAAGGCCGGCAGCGGAAACATGGAGATCGTCGAGTCGACGGCGCCTGGCGTGCTCCGGGTCCGGCTCGAATTCACCAAGCCCTTCAAGGCCGTCAACCCTACGTCCTTCACCCTGACCCCGGCCAACGGCGGCACCACCGTGAAATGGACCATGACCGGCGAAAACAAAGGGCTGGCAAAGGTCTTCGCCCTGTTCATGAACATGGACAAGCTGGTGGGCGCCGACTTCGAAAAGGGCCTGAAGCAGCTCTCGGCAGCGGCATCCGCTAAAACGACGGGACCGTAAAGCCCAGTCCCAGCAGGCCCCTGCCCGCCTGCTCCAGGATCGGGTCGATCGCGAGCGTCGGATGGCTGAGCAGCACGTTCATGTCGCGCTGGATCCGCTGGAGCGGGTGGGCCAGGCGCTGGGCGCTTCCGCCGGATCCTGCGGCCACCAGGCGCACCGCTTCGGCGGAGGCTTCCCCGCTAAGGGCGAGCGACAGACGGTAGGCGGCGCGGCCGCCGTCGTCCGGGTCCGAAAGGCGGGCATCCGGCGCGGCGGCCATCCGGACGGCCTCGTCCCAGTGCAGCCGCGCCGTCACGAGTTGCCCGTAGGCCTGCGCGAAGCGGGCCTGAGCCAGCGGCGAATCGGCCTGCCGGGTCTCCACGGTGTTCTTGACCTTGCGCACCATCATTCCTTCGCGGAAAAGTTCGACGGCGTGCTCCGCGGCTCCCAGCGCGGCGGACGGCGCCACCAGGTTCAGCAGGACAGCCATGGGGGCGTGGAGGATCGGGTCGGGATGGATCCGGCTGCCCGGGTTGTCGGACGCGCCCAGCAGCGCCCAGTCCTGCACCCGGTGCTCGGGCACAAAGAGCTGTTCCGCGGTGAGGTCGTTGCTTCCCGTGCCGCGCAGGCCCGCCGTGTGCCAGGCATCCAGCAGTTCCAGCTCGGCCACCGGCACCAGGGCCTGCATCCGGACACCGTGGTGCTGGACTGCCAGGAGAGCCCACTCCGAATGCATCACGCCGGACGCGAAGCTCCAGTGTCCTGAAATCGTGTACCCGCCCGGAACCTTCTCGGCCGTGCCCGCGGGGGCTCCGGTTGCTGCGGCCAGGGGAGCGGTCCCGCGGGCGAACACTTCCTGCTGGACCCGTTCCGGCCAGCGCGCCAGCATCCAGACGTGCTCGGCGAGGTGGCCGGCCGTCCACGCCGTGGAGGCGCACCCCCGGGACAGCCGCCGGATCACCTCGGCGTAGGTTTCAACCCCCAGCCCGGATCCGCCCAGCGCCTTGGGCGACAGGATCTGGAACACCCCGGCGGACTTCAGCTCCTCCAGGGTGGATTCCGGCAGGCGGCGCAGCTGCTCCGTTTCCTCAGCGCGTTCCCGAAGCCGGGGGATGAGGGCGTCCACGCGGGCCAGGATTCTGTCGTCTCCCGGCGGAGTGTTCGGGGCGGGTTCGACGGCGGCCGGGTCCACGGCGGATTCGACGGCGGCCGGCAGCTCGAGCGTGTGGGCCGTGTGGTCGCGTTTGGCGGCGAGGTACCGGTGGTTGGCTTCGGACAGGTGGACACCGGTGGGGACCTGCTCGGCGATGGTGATCCCGAGGGAGGTGAGCTGGGCGGCCTTGTCCGGGTTGTTGGTGAGCAGCCGGACGGAGGTGGCGCCGACGGCGTCGAGCATCTGGGCGGCCGCGGTGTAGTCGCGCTCGTCGTCGCCGTGGCCCAGGGCCCGGTTGGCTTCGTAGGTGTCCCGGCCGGTGTCCTGCAGGGCGTAGGCGTCGAGCTTGGAGTAGAGGCCGATTCCGCGGCCTTCCTGCCGGAGGTAGAGGAGGAAGCCGCCGGCGGCCGAGATCTGTTCCACGGCTTCGCGAAGCTGCGGGCCGCAGTCGCAGCGCTCGCTGCCGAAGACATCGCCGGTGAGGCACTCGCTGTGCAGCCGGACCAGGGGCGTGTTGCCGCCGTCGGCCGCGTCCCGCAGCATCCCGTCCCAGTCGCCGAAGGCCAGCAGGAGGTGCTCCTTGCTGTCGGCCAGGCCGTGGAAGGTCAGGACCTCGGCGACGGCGCTGTACCCGTCCGGGAAACGCAGCGGAACCGTCACCCTGCTGCGGACAGTCGCGGGGGCCGTCAGCGACGCGGCGATGGACTCGAAGAACGTGGTCATCCGGGGTTCCTTGCACTCGAAACAAGAGAGGCGCTTACTTGAAGCTTAAAGTAAATATACGCGCCAATAGTTGAAGTTGCAAGCATTTGTGTCGTCGCCGCAGAATCCTCGACCCGCATGAGCTGAGGTATGGCCGAAAAAACGGTCCTGGCCCGCTTGAGCGGTGCGGGGCCAGCACCGCTCAAGCGGGCCCGGGCCGCAGGAGCTCGTGAGCGGTAATCCCGCGCAAACCGAAGGCTCCCAAATTCGGCAATATGCTGCCGTTCGGTACCAGAGCGGGTCTATCGAAGAAGTTCCGAAGGGCAACCGGCAATATCCTGCCGTAAGGAGGCGGGAGGTCAGCCGTTCTTGCCTTTGCCTTTGCCCTCGCTGCCCTTGGCCGGTGCGGGCGCAGGGGCCTGGGCCGGTGCGGGGACGGGGGCCGCTGCGGCAGCGCTTTCCGCGGCGGTTTGCGCCTCTGCCTCAGCCCGGGCCTTCTCGGCCTCCGCCGCAGCCTGGGCGGCGGCTGTTTCTTCTGCGGCCCTCGCCGCTGCCGCGGCGGCCTCGATGGCGGCGGCCAGATCGGCCCGGATGGCGGCGACGCTGGTCATGATGCCCCGGCGCCGTTCCTCTGAAACCTGGCCGCTGCCCGCCGCGGTCGCCAGGTCCGCTTCCAGGCTGTCCAAAGCCTTGAGCGCAGCCGCGGGATCGTTAGCGGCCGCAGCCTGGCTGACGCTGAGCACCTGTTCCTGAAGCTGGCGGGCGGCGTCGGGCTGCAGGTCGGTCTCGGCAGGGCCGCAGCCGGCGGTCAGCGTGGCCAGCGTCAGCGCGGCGAGGAATGCGAACCCCCGCGCGCAGGAACGTCCGCGGCAGGCGAAAAGCGTCATGGTTCCACCTTCTTCTGGAGCTCCTGCAGGTGGTCCCCGAGTGTGCCGGTGACGGTCGGGTAAGGCACGACGTCGGCAGGGGGCTCGGGGGACAGGCCCGCCGTGAGCGCAACGGACCCGCCCGCTGCCGCGAGGAGGATCAGGACGGCCGCCGGCCAGAGCCGCCTCGAACGTCGTGCGCGGGATGGCCGCGCCGGCCTGTGCGGCCTCGGCCTGCGCGTTTCCAGGCCATCGGGTGCCGGAGCCGGGGCTGGGGCGGCGGGGCCGGCGGATGGAGCCGGCGCAGGTTGCGCCGGGGTGATGGACGGCGCCCTGAATGGCATGCTCGGCAGCACCCGCGTGGGTTCCGGGGCGAGAGTTCCGGGGGCGGATTCCGGCGAAACAAGGGCCTGCCGCAGCGCCGTCTCTATGTCTGCCGATGCCGGACGGTCCAGCGGATCGATTGCCGTCATCGCCCGGATCAGGTCAGCCCACCCGGCCGGAAGGTCCGCCGGAATTTCGGGCGGCCGGTGCAGCCTCGACACGGCGGATTCCACCGCGCTGCCGGGATACTCCACTGCCTGTTTGATGCATTCGAGCAGGACCAGCCCCAGTGAGTAGACGTCCGTCGCCGGGCTGAGCGGTGAGCCCATGGCCTGTTCCGGGCTGAGGTATGCCGCGGTTCCCACCATGGCCCCCGTGGCTGTCAGGCGTGTGGCGTCGGTGATTCTGGCTATTCCGAAGTCCGTGAGCTTGGCACGCAGCGGCTCGCCGGGGCGGGTCTGCACCAGGAGGATGTTGGCGGGTTTGATGTCCCGGTGGATGATCCCGAGGCTGTGGACATAGGACAGCGCATCGGCCACCCCGGCCCCGATGACCGCGAGTTCGTCCAGCGGGACCGGGCTGTGCCTGATGCGGGTCCGCAGGTCTTGTCCGTCCGCCAGTTCCATGGTCAGGAAGGGGCGTGGTTCGTCGGGGATGCGGTTATCGGTGCCGGCGTCAAAAAGCGTCACCAAACTGGGATGGTTCAACGTGGCCAGCATCTTGATCTCGGCCTCCTGGCGCTCGAGCTCCCCGGCGTCGGGAGCCTGGGGTGCGAAGAGCTTCAGCGCCACGTCCCGGCCCAGATTTTCGTCCCGCGCGGAGTAAACCGACGACATGCCGCCACGGCCGACCACTTCCCCCAGCCGATAGCGTCCGGCAATCACGTCGTTCATGTTGGAGCTGGGCGATTCCGCCACGATAACCGTTCCTTCCGGCGCCTTGGGGCACTCGTCGTACCCAGGATCAGGAGGCTGAGCCAACAATTTTCCCATGATCTATAAGCATGCTTATCATTGCGGAAGAGGGCGCCTGAAGTCAATCCTGCAGGGGTGGGTCCGGGAGTTTTCGCTGCCGGGGGCTCTGCCCGGGGACTGTCGGGGCTTGTTTAATACGTTAGTGATCACTAACGTATTAATTGTGTTGGATGCCTTGGAGATCGCTGCGGAGCCGAACCGGCGTCGGCTCTTGCATCTCCTGGCACGCCAGGAACAGCCTGTGGGGGAGTTGGCCGCGCACTTCACGGTCAGCCGCTCCGCAGTCTCCCAGCACCTGCTGTTGCTTGAGCAGGCAGGCCTGGTGGCTGCCCGCAAAGAGGGGCGGAACAGGTACTACAGGCTCGATCCCGAGGGTATGGGCCGGCTCCGTGCGCTGGTGGACCAGTTCTGGACGGACGAGCTGGATCTGCTGGCCGCAGACGCCGCCGAGCTGGCCGGGAACCGCAACCGGCCGGGAAATTCGGCACCACCGACGCCAGATACTTCATTCCAAGACAAAGGACCGCTCAGATGAGCTTCGATAAAACAGTCCACCTGCCCGTCGACGTTGACGAGGCCTTCGCCCTGATCACGCAGCCGGAACGCCTGCGCCGCTGGAAGACGGTCGCCGCACGGGTGGATCTTCGCGTCGGCGGCGAATACCGCTGGACCATCGTCCCGGGCCACCACGCAGCGGGGACGTTCCAGGAAATCGAACCGGGCAAGCGCGTTGTTTTCACCTGGGGCTGGGAGTCCGCCACGGACCTGCCGCCCGGCGCGTCCACGGTCACCATTACGCTCGAGCCTGTCGACGGCGGCACGTCGCTTCGCCTGGTCCATGAGGGCCTCACGCCCGAGCAGTCCGCGGCGCACGCCGAAGGCTGGAACCACTTCCTGGGACGCCTGGTCAAAGAGGCGTCGTCGGATGCGGGTGCCGGTCCTGACGAATGGGCGGCTGCCCCGGACCCCATCGACCACCTCATCTCCGCCGACGCGTCGCTGGCAGTGCTGCTGGGGGTACTGCGAAAGCTCACCCCGGAAGACCGTGAGAAGCCGACGCCGT
>DATCVX010000380.1:0-1939 GCA_036566705.1 Arthrobacter sp.
TCTCCCAGCCCGGTGACCACCAGGGTTGATCCGCTGACCAGCCGGGTGGGGGTGCGCAGTTCCGGCCACACCCTGGCGGCCTGGTCCTGCGCGAGTTCGGCGCTGCGTTTGAAACCGTTGAGGATTCCAAGGGCGGCGAACTCGGCCAGGGGCAGGGCATGTACGCCGGCGGAGGTGGTCACCTTGAACTTTTGCAGGGTTTCCTGGTCCAGCCCGGAGGCCTTCACTGCGCCGCCGGCGCCGGCTGCCATGCAGTGCACCCACTGGAGGTGAGGGTTCTCGCGCGCAATCCGGGCCAGGCCCGCAGCGTTTTCGTTGGGCATGCCATAAAGGACCTGGGCCCGGTTGAGCATGGACCAGTAACGCTCTTCCTGCTCGGGCGTGCGGCGGAAGTCAGGGTCGCCCGAGTGGTCTGCCGGGAAACGCTCCGGGGGCAGCAGGTCGGGTTCGTAGAGCACGGTAACGGAAGGATCTACGGCGCGGATGCGGTCAACGAGCTCGGCTTCGAGCGGGACGGCGATGGCGACGGTGGTTTCAGACGTCATAGTGTTCATCATACTGAATGGAGGCTAGGATATTGAACAGATTTCTCTTCATTAACCACGATGATGTGAGGCGGAGCCATACATGGACAACAAAACTGCGGGCTTTGTAGGCCTGGGACACATGGGCAGGCCCATGGCCGCCAATCTCCTTCGCAGCGGCTGGGACGTAGCACTCTGGAACCGGTCGGCCGGTGCCCTCGAGGACCTCGAGAAGCTTGGCGGCCGGCGGACTCCCAACGTTGCCGACATGCGCGATCTCCCGGTCATCGTCTTTATGCTTCCGGATCTGTCGTTCATCGAGGAGGCGGCCGCCGGGCTCCTGGAGAGCTGGCGGGCCGCGCCGCCCCGGTCCGGCACCGCCGTAGTGGTCATGAGCAGCGTCTCGCCCTCGGGCGTGCAGGACTTCGGCCGTGAGGTGCAGCAGGCCAGCCACGGCAACGCTGCGGTAGTGGATGCTCCGGTAAGCGGCGGAACGGCCGGAGCCGTGAACGGGACGCTCGCGATCATGGCCGGCGGCACCGCCGCAGACTTCAACAGGCTGGAGCCGCTCTTCAGCAGTATGGGCACCACCGTGCGCCACATGGGCGCGTTGGGAGCCGGATCCCTCGCCAAGGCCTGCAACCAGCTCATCGTGGGAACCACGACGGCGGCACTCGCCGAAGCCGCGGAACTCGCCGAACGCTCGGGCATGGATCCTGCGGCCCTGTTCGAGGTCCTGGCCGGCGGCCTGGCGGGCAGCCGCGTCCTGGAGGTGGTGGGCCCCCGGCTGGTCAGCAAGGACTACAGGCCCACCGGCCCGGCGAAGTTCATGCACAAGGACCTTTCCTTTGTCCTTGACTCGGCCCGCGCGGCGGGCGCGGCCGTGCCCATGGCGGCTGCCGGCGTCGAACTTTATGCCGAACTCACGCGCCAGGGCCTCGGCGACCAGGACCTGGCAGTGGTCCGGCAGGCAATTTCACAACTCAGCGATGCCCACGCGGGCAGCGCCACGGAAGGAACGGTTTCAGCATGAGTTCACTTTTTGATTTGTCGGGGCGGGTTGCGCTGGTGACGGGGTCGAGCCGGGGGATTGGTAATGCTCTGGCGCGGGCGTTGGCCGATGCCGGTGCGACGGTGGTGCTGAACGGTATTAATGCCGAACGGCTTAAGGATTCTGCGGCGTTGATGGCCGCGGAGTATGCGCCGGGCCGGGTGCACAGCATCGCCTTCGATGTCACGTCCGATGCTGAGGCGGCGCGGGGTGTTGCCTGGGTGGAGGAGCATGTGGGGCCGTTGGAGATCCTGGTGAACAATGCCGGGATCCAGCACCGGGTGCCGATGCTGGAGTTGGACGTCGCGGACTGGGAGCGGGTGATTTCGACCGATCTGACCAGCGCGTTTTTGGTGGGCCGGGA
>DATCVX010000381.1:0-3169 GCA_036566705.1 Arthrobacter sp.
GGCACGGCGGCGGGTCCGTCTCGGTCTACCTCGAGGTCTCCGACGGCCGCGCCGAGGTCTTCGTCAAGGACCGCGGACCGGGCTTCGAACTCAACGACGTGCCGGAGGACAGGCTGGGTGTCCGGGAATCGATCATCGGACGCATGAAGCGCCACGGCGGCACCGCCTCCATCACCAGCACTCCCGACGGCACTGAGGTGCGGCTGGGCCTGCCGGCGCTCCAAACGGACAACGCGGAAGGGAAATCATGAACAATGTACAGGGGACCGGACCCATCCGCCCGGCGCAGCCGGTCCGGGTGGTGATCGTGGACGACCACGCCATCTTTCGGTCCGGCCTTAAGGCAGACCTTGACGCGAGCATCCAGGTGGTGGGCGAAGCTGCAACGGTGGAGCAGGCCATTGCCGTGATCGCCCAGGAGCGTCCGGAGGTGGTGCTGCTCGATGTGCACCTGCCCGGCGGCCTCGGCGGCGGCGGACGGGAAGTCATCGCGGGTTCCGCGGCGCTCCTAGGCACCACCAAGTTCCTGGCCCTCAGTGTCTCGGACGCTGCCGAGGACGTTGTGGCGGTCATCCGGGCGGGGGCCCGGGGGTATGTCACCAAGACCATCTCCGGAGCCGAAATCACCGACGCCGTCTTCCGGGTGGCCGGCGGCGACGCCGTCTTTTCGCCCCGGCTGGCAGGCTTCGTGCTGGACGCCTTCGGCACCGCCCCGGCAGACATTGCCGGCGACGAGCTGGACCGGCTGTCCGCCCGCGAGCTGGAAGTCATGCGCCTCATCGCCCGCGGCTACAGCTACAAGGAAGTGGCCAAGGAACTGTTCATCAGCATCAAGACCGTGGAAACCCACGTGTCGGCGGTGCTGCGCAAACTCCAGCTCTCCAGCCGGCACGAGCTCACCAAGTGGGCCGCCGAACGCCGCCTCCTCTAACCCCACCCGGACGCTCTCTCACTTGATGCGCATTCTCCCCGGACGCTCGTTACCTTTTTCGTAGCCCCTTTCTGGTGCAGGATGTGGGGTGTGCTGGCCTGCCGGTCCCGGCATGATTGCGACGCTCTGTTGTTGATGATCCGAGAGTGGTGTCACCGGGGTTGGCGGGTGCCGAGGGACCGCTGATAGGGACATGGCCGTTGGATTGCCGTGCGTAACGTGGGTGCCGGGCTTCGACACCGTGGCAGGCTGGCCGGATCTGTTGGCTCGTGGTCGGAGGTGTGGCGGTGCTTAGGGATTATGACTCGGTGGATGTTTTCATCGGAGTGGATGTCGGCAAGGACGGCCATCATGCGGTGGCGCTGGATAAATCAGGGAACAGGCTGCTGGACCGGGCGCTGCCGAACGATGAGGATGAGCTGCGGCAGATTCTTCAGGGCCTGGGCTCCCATGGGCGGCTGTTGTTTGTGGTGGACCAGCCGGCCACTGTCGGGGCGCTGGCGGTAGCGGTGGCCCGCGCCGACGGTGCGGTGGTCGGGTATCTGCCCGGTCTGGCGATGCGCAGAATCGCGGACCTGCACCCTGGCGAAGCGAAGACGGACGCCCGTGACGCGTTCATCATCGCCGAGGCTGCCCGCAGCCTGCCCGGGACGTTGAGATCGCTGGAACTTGGTGATGAGCAGCGCGCGGAACTGGTCATGCTCTGCGGGTTCGATGATGACCTGGTCGCCCAGGCCACCGCTACCTCGCACCGGATCCGGGGACTGCTGACGCAGATCCACCCGGCACTGGAACGGGTCCTGGGCCCGCGCCTGGACCATCCCGCGGTGCTTGACCTGCTCCGGACCTGGCCGACCCCGCAGGCCCTGCGGCGGGCGGGGACCAAACGGATCGCGGCCCGGTTGCGGAAGCTGGCGCCACGGATCGGTGAGCGGCTGGCCGAGGAGATCAGCCAGGCCCTGGACCGGCAAACCGTCGTGGTCTCCGGCACGGAATCGGCAGGGATCGTGGTGGCGCAACTGGCCGGCATGCTCGATGGGCTGCACGCCGCCAGGAATACCGTGCTGGCCAAGGTCGAGGCCCTCGTGGAGGCCCACCCTCTTCACCGGGTCCTGACGTCGTTACCGGCAGTTGGCGTCAGGACCGAAGCGCGCATCCTTACGGAAATTGTCGGTAAAGAGTTCCAGACCGCCGCCCACCTGGCGTCCTACGCCGGCCTCGCGCCGGTGACCTGGCGGTCCGGGAGCTCGATCAGGGCCGATCACGCCTCACGCAAAGGCAACAAAGTCCTTAAACGCACGCTTTATCTTTCCGCGTTCGCCGCCCTGAAAGACCCACTTTCCAGGGCCTACTACGACCGCAAACGGGCCGAAGGAAAACGACACAACCAGGCCCTCATCGCCCTCGCCCGACGCCGCTGCGACACCCTCTTCGCCATGCTCCGCGACGGCAGCCTCTACCACCCCAAAACACCCCAAACCCCTTGACGAACAACATAGGGACACTCTCACTTCCTGCGGGCTTAAACCGGAACGCTCTATCACTCTCCTAAAGGAAGTGATAGAGCGTTCCGGTTTTGCCTGCGTTAAGTGAGAGAGCGTCCTACTTGGCCTTGCCCAGGAAGTCCTGGAGCCGGGCCACGCCGGTGGCCAGGTCGTCGTCGCCCAGGGCGTAGGAGAGGCGCAGGTAGCCGGAGGGGCCGAAGGCCTCGCCCGGCACCACGGCCACCTCCACCTCGTCCAGGATCAGGGCGGCCAGCTCAGCGGAGGTCGACGGCGTTGCGCTGCCCGCCGCCGTCGGGAATTCCTTCCCCAGCAGGCCGCGGACGTCCGCGTAGACGTAGAAGGCACCCTTCGGCGTCGGGCATTCCACACCGTCGATGGCGTTCAGCCCGGCGACGATCGCCTTGCGTCGGCGGTCAAAGGCAACCTTCATGTCATCGACTGCCGTCAGCGGGCCGGAGACAGCTGCGAGGGCGGCGATCTGCATGATGTTGGAGACGTTGGAGGTGGCGTGGGACTGCAGGTTGGTGGCGGCCTTGATGACGTCGGCCGGGCCGATCATCCAGCCCACGCGCCAGCCGGTCATGGCGTAGGTCTTTGCCACGCCGTTGAGGATCACCACTTTGTCGCCCAGCTCAGGGGCGGCGGTGGCGATCGAGGTGAAGGGGACGCCGTCGTAGGTCAGATGTTCGTAGATTTCGTCGGTGACCACCCAGAGGCCCTTGGCTGCGGCCCA
>DATCVX010000382.1:0-6529 GCA_036566705.1 Arthrobacter sp.
CCGGCCGCGAGGAACCGGGCGAAGCTGCGCCGGCTGGCGCCCTCCGCGGGGGTGCCGTTAACAGCGGCGCAGTTGTGGCACACGCGTGCTAGACCTTGCGCAGGAGCATGCGGCGGATGGAATGGTCGGCGTCCTTGGTCAGCACAAGCTGGGCACGGCCGCGGGTGGGCAGCACGTTTTCCTCCAGGTTGGGCTCGTTGATGCGCTTCCAGATGTCCCGCGCGGTGGTCTCGGCTTCGGACTCCGAGAGCGTGGCATACCTGTGGAAGTAGGACTCCGGCTGGGCGAACGCCGTGCTCTGGAGCTTGCGGAACCGCTCCACGTACCACTCCTCGATGTAGGCGGTCTTCGCATCCACATAGATGGAGAAGTCGAAGAAGTCGCTCAGGGCAAGCCCCTGCTTGCCGTCGTGGCGCGGGCGTGCCGGGGCAAGGACGTTCAGGCCCTCGACAATCAGCACGTCCGGGCGGCGGACCACCACTTCCTTGTCCGGAACAATGTCGTATGTGACGTGGGAGTACCAGGGGGCCCGGACTTCCTCCGCGCCTCCCTTGATCTCGCTGACGAAACGCAGGAGGGCGCGCCGGTCGTAGGACTCCGGGAAACCCTTGCGTTCCAGGAGCTGGCGCCGTTTGAGCTCGGCCAGGGGGTACAGGAACCCGTCGGTGGTGATCAGCTCCACATTGGGGGTGCCCGGCCAGCGCCGGAGCATTTCCCGGAGCACGCGGGCAATCGTTGACTTGCCTACCGCCACCGAACCGGCCACGCCGATCACAAACGGGGTGCGCTGGGTCTGCTCGCCCAGGAAGGTCGTGGTGGCGGCGTGGAGCTGGCCGGCCGCTTCGACATACAGGTGAAGGAGGCGCGACAACGGCAGGTAGACCTCGCGGATCTCCTTCATGTCCAGGGGATCGCCGAGGCCGCGCAGACGGACAATGTCCTCTTCGTTCAGAGGCTGTTCCATCTGGGCTGCGAGCCGGGACCAGGTCTGCCGGTCCAGCTCAACGAACGGGGAGACACCTTCGCCGTTCGCTTCATTGCGTTGCACAGTCACTTTAGAGATTCTGCCCTTCGCGCGGCTGAGAGCGAAATGCGAGACGTGGCCTGCCGCTGCTGCGGCGGCGGACAGGGGCGGCTAAGACGGCTTGCCCGGCTCTGTCCAGTTTAGATCTCCTTGCGGCTGCCGATAAGCTTGTCCCCATGTGTGGAATCGTGGGATATGTAGGCCGTTCGACTGGCCAGGGAATTGCCGGTCACAGTGCGCTGGATGTTGTCCTTGAAGGATTGCGCCGCCTGGAGTACCGGGGTTACGACTCCGCGGGGGTGGCTGTTGTTGCCGACGGCGTCATCGAATCCCGCAAGAAGTCCGGAAAGCTGAGCAACCTGCTCGACGAACTTGAGGCCCACCCGCTGCCTGAAACGCTGACCGGCATCGGCCACACGCGCTGGGCCACGCACGGCGGCCCCACGGACCAGAATGCGCACCCGCACCTGTCCGACGGCGGCAAGCTGGCCCTGATCCACAACGGCATCATCGAAAACTTCGCCGAGCTCAAGCTCGAGCTCCTGGCCAAGGGCGTCACCTTCGCCTCCGAGACGGACACCGAGGTGGCCGCCGCACTGCTCGGCGACATCTTCCGCACCAAGCTGGGCGGCAACACGGCCGACGGCGGCCTGGCCAAGGCCATGCAGCTTGCCTGCCAGCGCCTCGAGGGAGCCTTTACGCTCCTTGCCGTCCACGCCGAGCAGCCTGACGTTGTGGTGGCCGCCCGCCGCAACTCGCCGCTGGTGGTTGGCCTGGGTGAAGGCGAGAACTTCCTGGGTTCCGACGTTTCCGGCTTCATCGATTACACCCGCCGCGCGGTGGAACTGGGCCAGGACCAGATCGTCACCATCACCGCCGACACCGTTGAGATCACCGACTTCTACGGCAACCCGGCCTCGGGCAAGGAATACCACGTCGACTGGGACCCGGAATCGGCGGAAAAGGGCGGCTTCAGCTCCTTCATGGAGAAGGAGATCCACGACCAGCCCGACGCCGTGGCGCAGACCCTGCTGGGCCGCTCGGACATCAACGGCAAGCTGACCCTCGACGAAATCCGGATCGACCCTCAGCTGCTGAAGCAGGTCAACAAGATCATCGTCCTGGCCTGCGGCACGGCTGCCTACGCCGGCATGGTGGCCAAATACGCCATTGAGAATTGGTGCCGGATCCCCACCGAGGTGGAGCTCGCGCACGAGTTCCGCTACCGGGACCCCATCCTGGATTCCAACACGCTGGTGGTCTCCATCAGCCAGTCCGGGGAAACCATGGACACGCTGATGGCCGTCCGCTACGCCCGGGAGCAGGGCGCGAAGACCATCTCCATCTGCAACACCAACGGGTCCACCATCCCGCGTGAATCAGATGCTGTGCTGTACACGCACGCCGGCCCGGAGATCGCGGTGGCCTCCACCAAGGCCTTCCTGGCCCAGATCACCGCCGCGTACCTGCTGGGCCTGTATCTCGCACAGCTGCGCGGAAACATCTTCTCCGGCCAGATCAAGGACGTCCTCGCGGACCTGAACAAGATCCCGGCCAAGATCCAGAAGATCCTGGACAATGCCGGGCCCCTCCGCGAGCTGGCCCGCAGCATGAAGGACGAGAAGTCCGTCCTGTTCCTGGGACGCCACGTGGGTTACCCGGTGGCCCTGGAGGGCGCGCTGAAGCTCAAGGAAATCGCCTACCTCCACGCCGAAGGGTTCGCCGCCGGCGAGCTGAAGCACGGCCCCATCGCCCTGATCGATGACGGCCAGCCCGTCTTCGTCGTGGTTCCCTCGCCCCGCGGCCGGGACTCACTGCACGCCAAGGTGGTGTCCAACATCCAGGAAGTCCGCGCCCGCGGTGCCCGGACCCTGGTGATCGCCGAGGAAGGCGACGAGGCCGTGAAGGCATACGCCGAGTACGTCTTCTACGTGCCGGAGACACCCACGCTGCTGATGCCGCTGCTGACCACGGTGCCGCTGCAGATCTTCGCGGCCGAACTCGCCTCGGCCAAGGGATACGACGTGGACCAGCCGCGCAACCTGGCCAAGAGCGTCACCGTAGAATAAGCCGCATGATTGTTGGCATAGGCGTAGACGTTGTAGACATCGAGCGGTTCGGCCGCCAGCTTGAACGCACCCCCGGGCTGCGGGACCGGCTGTTTGTGCCCGCGGAGCGGGAGCTGAACACGCGGTCCCTGGCTGCGCGGTTCGCGGCCAAGGAAGCGGTGGCCAAGGTCCTGGGCGCGCCTGCCGGCATGAACTGGCAGGACTGCTGGATCGGGTTGGACCAGCACGGCCCCACGATCCAGGTCAAGGGGACCGTTCTTGCGGTGGCTGAGGCCAAGGGCGTCAAGCGGTGGCACGTGTCCATGAGCCACGACGGCGGGATCGCCACGGCAACGGTCCTGGCCGAAGGCTGAAAGCCCCAAGGCCGGACCTGCCAGCGGGACTGATGCCATGATCAGCGCCTACACCGGAATCCAGGTCAGGGAGGCCGAGCAGCCCCTCCTGGACGCCGGCATGGGCGCTGCGCTCATGCAGCGCGCCTCGCACGGCCTCGCCATCGCCGTGGTCCGCGAGCTGCGCGCCCGCGGGCAGCGGCGCTACGGTACCGGCGTTGCCGTCCTCGCGGGCAAGGGCAACAACGGCGGTGACGGCCTGTTCGCTGCCTCCTTCCTGGCTGCCCGGGGAATGCGTACGACGGCGGTACTCACCGCCGGCTCCGCGCACCCGGAGGCGCTGGCTGCATTTGAGCGGGCAGGCGGCCGAGTGCACCGGCTCACCGACTCCAACGCCAGCGAGCTGGCGGCGCACGTGGCGAGTGCCGACGTCGTGATTGACGCGGTCCTGGGGACCGGCGCACAGGGCGGGCTCCGCGGAGCGGCCGCCGCCCTGGTAGTTGCGCTTTCCCGCAGCAGCCTGCCCCTGGTGGTCGCGTGCGACGTGCCCAGCGGCGTTGACGCCGACACCGGCGAGGTCCACGCACCGGTGCTGTCCGCCGCCCTGACCGTCACGTTCGGCGCGGCGAAGGCAGGCCTGCTGGCCGATCCGGGAGCCGACCACGCCGGCCGCGTCGAGGTGGTGCAGATCGGGATCGAGGAGCACCTCCCATGGCCTTCCCTGCGGAGGCTGGAAAGCACTGACCTGGCGCGGCTCCTCCCGCAGCCCCGGCGGCGTGCACACAAGTATTCCCGTGGCGTGCTCGGCGTGGTCGCCGGTTCCGCCACCTATCCGGGAGCGGCCGTGCTGGCCTGCCGGGGTGCGCTGGCCGCCGGCGTGGGCATGGTGCGTTACCTGGGCCCGCCAGAGGTGGCGGACCTGGTCCGGCAGTCCTGTCCCGAAGTGGTGTGCAGTACCGGCTCGGTGGCCGACACGCACGTCCAGGCCTGGCTGGTGGGCTCGGGAATGGGTCCCGACGATCACGACCAGCTCCGGCGCGCGCGGGACGCCGTTGACTCGGGACTCCCCACCGTGGCCGACGCCGGGGCACTTCCCGGCCTGCCGCTGATCCTGGCGCCGCAGGTGGTGCTCACCCCGCACGCCGGCGAGCTCGCGTCACTGCTGCAGCGGCTGGATGCTGACCATTCGCTGACCGAACGTTCCGCCGTGGAAGCGAACACACTCGGCGCCGTCCGGCACGCCGCGGGCCTCACCGAGGCCACCGTCCTCCTCAAAGGCGCCACCACGCTGGTGGCGTCGCCCTTCCAGGATTTCTACAGCCAGGCGGACGGCACCCCCTGGCTCGCCTCCGCCGGCAGCGGTGACGTCCTGGCCGGAATCATTGGCGCGCTGCTCGCCCAACTGGGGTCCGACGCCGGCCTCTTCCGTGATGCAGGCATCGATCCGGACGAGCGCTGGGCCGCCATCGCCGCCATGGCGGCGAGCCTGCACGGCCGGGCCGGAGCGGCCGCGTCTGCCGGCGGACCGCTGACCGCAGGCCGGATTGCGGACGCCCTACCGGACATTTGGGGTAAAGTCAGCATGCTTACTTAGCAGGCTGCCCGGAAACGTAATAGTCACAGGCACGCATTACGGTAAGCATAGGTTCTGCAGGGCAGTGGGCACCGGAATGTCCGGACCTGCTGCCGAACAACGATGAGGAGCACGCATGGAAATCTGGCCCGGATCGGCTTATCCGCTGGGAGCCACCTTCGATGGAACCGGCACCAACTTTGCGCTGTTCAGCGAACGTGCCGAAAAAGTGGAGTTGTGCCTCTTCGATGACAACGGCGTCGAGACCCGCTTCGGGCTGGACGAGGTCGACGGCTACGTGTGGCACGGCTACATCCCCCAGGTCCAGCCCGGACAGAAGTACGGCTACCGCGTCCACGGCCCGTATGACCCCGCCTCCGGCAACCGGTTCAACCCCAACAAGCTCCTCCTGGACCCCTACGCCAAAGCCGTGCACGGGCAGGTGGACTGGGACCCGTCGCTGTTCTCCTACAACCTCGGCGAGCCGGACTCCGTCAACAACGAGGACTCCGCATCGCACATGATGATGGGCGTGGTCATCAACCCGTTCTTCGACTGGGACGGCGACCACAACCTCCGCGTTCCGTACCACAAGTCAGTCATCTACGAGGCCCACGTCAAGGGCCTCACCCAGCTCCACCCCGAGATCCCCGAGGAGCAGCGCGGCACCTACGCCGGCGTGGCGCACCCCTCCGTCATTTCACACCTGCAGAAGCTTGGCGTTACCGCGATCGAGCTGATGCCCGTGCACCAGTTCGTCAACGACGGCACGCTGCAGGACAAAGGCCTGAACAACTACTGGGGCTACAACACCATCGGCTTCTTCGCGCCGCAGAACACCTACAGCTCCACCGGTGACACCGGCCAGCAGGTCCAGGACTTCAAGGCCATGGTCCGGTCCCTGCACCGGGCCGGCATCGAAGTGATCCTGGACGTGGTCTACAACCACACCGCCGAAGGCAACCACCTTGGCCCCACGCTGTCCTTCAAGGGCATCGACAACGCCTCCTACTACCGGCTGATGGAGGGCGACGAGAAGCACTACATGGACTACACCGGCACCGGCAACTCGCTGAACGTCCGCCAGCCGCACTCGCTGCAGCTGCTGATGGACTCCCTGCGGTACTGGGTCACGGAAATGCACGTCGACGGCTTCCGATTCGACCTCGCCTCCACCCTGGCCCGCGAGTTCTACGACGTCGACAAGCTCTCCACCTTCTTCGAACTCATCCAGCAGGACCCGGTCGTGTCGCAGGTCAAGCTCATCGCCGAGCCTTGGGACGTTGGGCCCGGCGGCTACCAGGTAGGCAACTTCCCGCCGCAGTGGACGGAATGGAACGGCAAGTACCGCGACACCGTCCGCGACTTCTGGCGCGGCGAGCCGGCCACCCTGGGCGAATTCGCCTCCCGCATCACCGGCTCCGCCGACCTCTACGAACACTCGGGCCGCCGCCCTGTGGCCTCGATCAACTTCGTGACCGCCCACGACGGCTTCACCCTGGCGGACCTCGTGTCCTACAACGAGAAGCAC